>DATIRA010000366.1:0-9533 GCA_035470225.1 Steroidobacteraceae bacterium
CTCGGCCCCTGCAGGTCCCTTCTTCGCCACTGTGGCTCGATCGCAGGGGCAGGCTCCCGCGGCGGCCGCAGTTCCACGCGCGGGCCCGGCAACCCCTCGGCAGGCTGCTGCGCTGCGACTTCGAGTGCGGCCAGCTCGCGCGACAAGACCGAGAAGTCCCGCGGGCGGCGGGCCGGGTCCTTTTCCAGACAGCCCATGACCAGGCGCGCGAGGCCCGCCGGCACGTTGGATCGCGCCGCCAGCGGCTTGGGCGGTTCCAGGTTCACGCGCTCCGGCGACGGGTCCGGATAGAACGGTGGATATCCGGACAACAATTCATAGGCGAATGCGCCGAAGCCGTATACGTCGTCGGCGACCGACGCCGGCTCACCGGCAAGCTGCTGTGGGCTGCTGGAAAATGGCGACCCCCCGACCGAGGCTGGCGACTCGCCGATCGGCGTCGCGAGGCCGAGGTCCGTAACCAGCGGTCTGCCCTCGTCGCTCAGCAGCACGTTGGCGGGCTTGAGATCCCCGTGGACCAGCCCCTGCCGGTGCAGGGCCTCGATGCCGTCGGCTACGCCGGCCAGCACGGGCAGGACCTCACTCGCCGGGCGTCCTCGCAAGCCGCTCAGGTCGCCCCGCGCCAAATACGGGTAGACGGCGAATGCCGGGGGTCCGGCATCGACCTGCTCGCAGGCAAGCAGGTTCGCGTGGCGCAACCCGAGCTGGATACGACCGCCGTGCAGCAGGCGCCGGAGCGCGGCGTCGGAATCCACGCGCCCCGGAACTGCGAGCTTCAAAAGTTTCGCCTCGCCGGATGCGCCATCACGAGCCAGCCACAGCTCCGTGGCACCACGGTCGGCGAGCCGGCGCACCAGCGTATACCGCGCAGCGAGGATCTGCCCCTCTTCGAGCGTGGACATCGTCGCGCGGCCCGGCCTCAGCGCCGACCGGCAGCGGGTTTGCTCCCGTCCGCCGCGCCGCCGACGATGGCAGGCAGCCCGGTCTCGTTCTCGTAGAGTTCCTTGAGCAGGCGACGCCATTCGGCGTACTGCTCCTCGGCGGAACCCTTGAGTTGCAGCGTTCGGCCCTCCACGTCCACGACCATCGGCTGGACCTCGGCCTGGAACGAGTCACCGAGCTGCTTGAGCGTCTCGCCGTGCATCTTCACTTCGGCGCGCATGTCGAATCCGCTCTTGAATGCGTACATGCCACCGATCACCGCAGCCGTCGCCGCGGCCGATGCTGCGCTGCCCGAGGAATTGCTGCCGGCGACGACCCCGCCGATGACCGCCGCCGCACCGAGCAGCTGGCGCGTCAGAGCCTGGCGCTTCGCCTCGGCTTCGGCCTCGAGTTCCTCGTACATGTACTTGCGCCAGTTCGTGTACGGGTCGCTCATGCCGGCACCGAACGCGGCGTAGTGCTCGTTCAGCGTATCGACCAGCGCGTAGTCCCGCTCGCGGACGCCGTGAATCCGCCGCATCAGCGGATCCTGCTCGGCCGGCAGGCGAACCACCGAGTACTCTCCCTTGCGGTCCTGCACGAGATACGGCCCGTATGCGTACGGAGCGAGCTCGGCGGCGAAACGCAGCTCCGAGACCTGGCGTATCGCGACCAGATCCTCGCGGCTCAGCCGGCGTCGCGCCTCGAGCAGGTCGTTCGCGATCGTGTTGTAGAGATTCTCGAACGGATCCGCCGGCCGGCCGGGGCCTCCCTTGTACGCGCGCGTATCCGCATCGCCCTGATAGGTCTTGCGATACCAGACCCGCCCGGTGGAATCCTGCACCGTGACGTCGAGGCGGAGCACCCGGCCGTTCGACTCCAGTATCGTCCCGTCGAGCAGCAGTTCCGCCCCCCCGGCGCCGGGCGGAAGCACGCGCACCTGGCCCCAGTAGCCGGTGCGCTCGAGCGTATCGCGCAGCGTCACAGGGATGTAGCGCGACTCGGCCCGTCGCACGTCCGGAAAGATACGGTCCTTCTCGAGCTGCTTCTCGTCCTGCGGGATGTTCGGGTCGAAGATCCGGATCCCTACGTCCAGCAACTCCTGCTGCGGAACCTCGGCTATCGCGCGCTCCGCGGGAATGCGCGTCATCGGCCGCTGCTCCTGCACGACGCAGCCCTGCAGCGCGAGCACGGCGAAGGCCAGGCCGAGCAGCACGAGACCGCTGCTGAAGTCGCCGCTCTCCCGCATCACTGCGTGCTCTTCTTGTACTGCCTGTACTCTTCCCAAAGTCGCTCCCTAAGCTCGGGGTCGGCCTCCTTCATCGCGGCCTCGCGCAGCTGGCGCGCGACGATGTCGTCGTCGCGCCCGTCGGGTATGTCCGCAGGAACGTTGCTCGGGCCGGAACCTCCGAGCGGACCACCGCCGCCGACGCCACCGCCGCCACCCTGCTCGCCGGAATCTCCGGAACTGCCCTGCCCCGACGCACCCTCGCCACCCGGCGTGCCGCCGCCATCCGCCTGCTCACCGCCACCTTCGCCCTGCTGTCCCTCCGTGCCGGATCCCGAGGTCTCGCCCGGATAGCCCTGCATGCCCGGGCCGGAGCCGGCGCCGCCGCCAGCCGCACGCTCCTGAGAAATCGTCTCCTGCTCCTTGCGCATGCGCTCGTCGAATACCGCGAAGGTTTCCTCGAAGCGCCGGTCGATCTGAGCACGCCGGTCCTCGGCCGTCATCGGGCCACCACCCCCCGCCGCAGTGCCCTGCTGGCCTTCACCGGCGTCGGCCGCGCGCGCTCCGCTCGAGCCACCCGGGGCCTGCTGGCCTTCGCCGACGACCTCGGCGCCACTGCCCGGGCTCGCCGTGGAGCCGGGCGTTGCTGCGCCGGCCGCATCGGTGGAGCCCGGTGACCCGGTCCCGGCGGTGCCCGACGTATCCGGCGGCTGCCCGCCCGGTGAACCGCTCCCGCTGGACGGGTAGCCGGCCGGATCGGAGCGCTGATCGCCTGGCTGCCCGGCAGGGCTCGGCCAGCCCTGCGGCGCGGGTGGCGGCGGCTCCCCGGCGGGTCCGGCCCCGCCCGAAGCCGCCGGGTCACTGGAGGACGTGCCGGCCGGCGGGCTGCCGGCCGAGCCTGAGCTCCCGCTCGTCGACTGCTGTTCCGGGAACGGTGATTCCTGGCCTGCCGTGCTCGGGGTCGACTCGGCTCCCGTGCTGCCACCGCTCGAGCCACCCGGGCTCGACGGCGGCGCGGAGGACGGCGGCGATGCCGGCGGCTGTGGCAGCGACGGCATCGAGCTCTCCGAGACCCCGGTGCAGGCGGCCAGGCCGAGAGAGGCCAGCACGCAGAGGCAAGGCAGGACTTGTTGGCGAACAGGCAGGTTCATCGGAGGATTCTAATCGCGAGCATTCCCTGCGGCCCGGCGGCCGCACTACATGGATTTTGATGCCCCAGGACCGGCGGGGTTCAACGCGAGCCGCTGGCCGCCGCCGCGGCTGAGGCGGCACCGCCGGCGAGATCGGATCCTGTCAGGAACGAGCGCAGCTGCTCGGCCAGCCGGCCACAGGCGGTCGAACGCACCGGCGTGATGATCGGGATCGGGGCGACTGCCCCGATCAGGACCGAGGTCCCGGACACGTCGGTGCTGACCGAGCCGATCTCGACCGCCGACTGCATGTCCCAGACCGAGGCGACGTAATCCGACTGCTTCTCCCACCAGCCGAGACCGATGCAGCCGCCGCCGCCCGGCCCTATCACGCAGGAGACACTGCCGCCGCTGTCGGTCTTGCGGGTGCTTCCGTCGAGCCAGACCACGTACCGCACGCCGATCTGCGCGAGCCGCTCCGCCACGCCGGGGCGCTCGAGCAGCGTCTTGAGCCCCGCCGCATTCGCGGGCGCCGTGCTGGGCTCGAACCACGGAAACAGTGCGTCGGTAAACTCCTGCTCGCCGTAGATCTTGAACGGTGCTGCACCATGGACCTTGGCGGACTGGCCTTCCTCAGGGTGCAGCAGCTGCCCGCCGAGCTTCTGCTGCACGCAGTCGAGGAAACCCTCCTCGGTGCCCACACCCTCGAGTTGCGGCTTCTTCAGCACGACGATGGATTCGTCCGCCTGGACCGCGGCCGCAATCTGGCGCGTCTCGTCCACCTTGGCGGTCATGCAGCCGCTGAGCGCGACACCCAGCACGACAAGGACTGCCGATCGTCCCGGATACCGACGTAGCCGCCACAGCCCCCGGCCAGGCGTGCCCGCGATGGAATACATGGCGCCGATGACCCTCCCGGTCGACTGACCTCGCCCGTGGGAAGCGCCCCCCGTCGGGGGTTCGTTCCGAGTATACGACAAGGCCCGCGACGCCGGATGTGAGGCTGGGCCGAAACTCAGAACTGCATCTGCTGCTGGCGCTCTGCAGCCGCCGCACCTCGGAACTGAGAAGCATCAAGCTCTACAGCCGTATCCGCTGCGAGCCCTTCGCGACGGCACGCGGCTGTGAACCTCGCGGCCAGCAGGTCGGCATACGCGCCCTCGCCCCGCATGCGGTGACCGAAGCGCGGATCGTTGAGCCTCCCGCCGCGCAGGTCGCTCAGCAGCCCGAGCACGCGCTCCGCCCGCAGCGGGTAATGGGTATACAGCCACTCGCTGAACAGTTCACCGAGCTCTCCCGGCAGGCGCAGCAGCAGATAGGCCGCTGCACGGGCCCCTGCGGACTTCGCGGCCGCCAGCATCCGCTCGATCTCGTGGTCATTCAGGGCCGGGATCAGCGGCGCGAGCAACACGCCGACGGGCACGCCGGCGTCGCTCAGCGACCTGATCACGCTCAATCGCTTGCGTGGCGCCGCGGCTCGCGGCTCCATCCGGCGCTTCAATTCGTCATCGAGCGTGGTCAGGCTGATCATCACCGACACCAGCCGCAGCCCTGCGAGCTCGCGCAGCAGGTCGAGGTCCCGCAGGATCAGGGCACCCTTCGTGACGATCGTGAGCGGATGCCGATGCTCGAGCAGCACCTCGAGCACCGTGCGGGTGGTCCGGTAGCGGCGCTCGGCCGGCTGGTAGGGATCGGTGTTGGCGCCGAGGTTGATGGGCTTGCACAAGTAGCCGTCGGCCGAGATTTCGCGCTCGAGCAGCTGCGCCAGCCCTGGCTTGTGGAATATCCGCGTCTCGAAGTCGAGCCCCGGGCCGAGATTCCAGTACGCGTGGCTGGGCCGGGCGAAGCAGTAGATGCAACCGTGCTCGCAGCCCTGGTAAGGATTGACCGAGGCTTCGAACGGTACATCCGGTGACTTGTTGCGGGTAATCGCGCGTTTCGGGCGGTCCGCGTCGAAGCGGGTCCCAGGCGAGGGCGGCAGCTCGTCCTCGCCGCCCCAGCCGTCGTCGGCCGGCTCGATCCGCAGTGACTCGTAGCGGCCCTGCGGGTTGCTGACCGCGGCTCGGCTGCGGAAAGGCGGCCTTGCGGGTGACGCTGACATGCCCCGAACATACTGTATATCCATACAGCTGTCACGGAGGCGGCTCCGGGAAGCGGTCCATGCGCCAGAGCACCGGGAACCATCTCGCCCAGGCCCAGGCCACAGCCAACGTCGCCACCCCGCCGATGACTACGGCCGGCACGGTGCCGAACCACGCGGCCGTCACGCCGGACTCGAACTCGCCGAGCTCGTTCGAGGCGCCGATGAAGACCGCGTTCACTGCGCTGACCCGGCCGCGTATCCCGTCAGGCGTCTCGAGCTGAACGAGCACGTGACGGATGTAGACACTCACCATGTCGCCGGCCCCCATCACCGCGAGCGCGAGCAAAGAGAGCCAGAAACTGGTCGAGAGACCGAAAACGACCGTTGCCAGGCCGAACACCACGACGCCGCCGAACATCCAGCGGCCGACCCGGGTCGCGATCGGGCGCAGCCCGAGCATTGCGCCGCACAGCGCCGCACCGACGGCCGGGGCGGTCCGGAGCACGCCGAGCCCGCCGGGCCCGACCTCGAGCACGTCCGAGGCGTAGACCGGCAGCAGCGCCGTCGCGCCACCGAACAGGACCGCGAACAGGTCCAGCGATATCGCGCCGAGCACGGTCCGTCGCGACTTGACGAAGCGCAGACCTGAGAGCAGTGCCTCCCGGTCGAAGCTGGTGCTGCGCCGCCCGCTGGCTCCACCACGCTCGAGGCGAAGCATCAGCCCGGAGGCCAGCCCCAGCAGTGCCGCGACCGTCGCATAGACCGCGGTCGGGCCGGCCAGATATAGCAGCCCGCCCAGCGCGGGACCCGCGATTGTCGCGACCTGCCAGGTCGAGGAGTTCAAGGCCACCGCCGTACCGAGCCGGTCGCGGGGCACGAGGTTCGGCAGCAGCGCCTGGCCCGTCGGCATCGCGAACGCACGCGCGGTGCCGAACAGCAGCATCACGCCGAATACCGGCAGCGCGGATCCGAGGCCATGCCAGGCGAACGCGAGCAGCAGCAGCGCGCACAGTCCCTCCAGCGCGAAGCAGAGCGCGAGCAGCCGGCGCCGGTCGCGGCTGTCCGCGAAATGGCCGGCGGGCAGGATCAGCGCCACGAAGGGCAGGAATTGCGACAAACCCACGAGTCCGAGATCGAGCGGGTCCCGCGTAACCTCGTAGACCTGCCATCCCACCGCGACCGTCTGCATCTGCACCGCGATCGTCGCGAGGAAGCGCGCCAGCAGGAAGCGCCTGAGGTCCTCATTGCGGAGGACCACCATGCGCGAGCCGCTCACGCGGGCTCCTGTCGGGTGCGATGAATCATCGGTCGTGGCAGCATAGCGCGCCCCGGACAAACCACCTCGGGACGGAGATCGCAAATGCAATCGACCTGGAATCGCCCGTTGCTCGCGCTGGTGTTGACGCTGGCGGCCGCCGTGGCCGCTGCGGCGACACCCGGTGCGGAGGATTCAAAATTCGAGGCCCTCGGCCAGCGCTTCCTCGACGAGTTCGGCCGCTACTCGCCAGTGTACGCCACGGCCCTCGGCGATCACCGTTTCGACGGCGACCTCGACGACCTGAGCCCGGCCGGTCGCGCGCGGGGCACCGCGTTCGCCAAGGACCTGCTGCGCCAGCTGTCCGCGATCGACAGCAAGCAACTCTCGCGAGCGAACCAGGTGGACGCCGCGATGCTGGAGAACCAGCTGCGCTATGCCGTCTGGTCCGAGGAGAAGTTCCGCGACTGGTCCTGGGATCCTCTCAGCTACACGCAGCTCGCCGGCCAGGGGCTCTACGGACTGCTCGCCCGGGAATATGCGCCGTTGCCCGAGCGCCTGCGCAGCGTGACGTCCCGCCTCGAGAAGCTGCCGCTGCTGCTCGAGCAGATGCGCGCCAACCTCGTTCCCGGGCGGGTGCCCTCGATACACGCAGAGACGGTGGTGAAGCAGAACCCGGGCCTGCTGAGCCTGGTCGACGAGCTCGTCGTACCGAACGTCGGCGTCCTGCCGGAGGGGGACCGGGTCCGCCTCGAGCGTGCGATCGAGCGTGCGCGGGCAGCGGTGCAGCAGCACCAGCAGTGGCTCGAGAAGGAGCTGCTGCCGAACGCCAAAGGCGAATTCCGCATCGGGCGTGAGCTCTACGACGAGAAGCTCGCGCTGGCGCTGATGTCGCCGCTGTCCCGCGAGCAGATCCGCGCCCGCGCCGAGGCCGAGGTCGAGCGCGTTCGTGCGGAGATGTACTCGACCGCGCGACAGGCGCTCGCAGGACGCGAGGATGTCCCGCCGATGCCGCAGTCGCCGAATCCGGCCGAGCAGCAAGCCGTGATCGCCGCCGCGCTCGAACTCGCCTATGCCGATCGCCCGTCGCGCGACGGCGTCGTTCCGCTGGCACGGCAGACGCTCGAGGAGACGACGGCCTTCGTCAGGGAGAAGGGCTTCGTGACGATGCCGGACGAGCCGCTCGAGATCATCGTGATGCCGGAGTTCCAGCGCGGCGTTGCGGTGGCCTACTGCGATTCCCCGGGGCCGCTCGACAAGGGCCAGCGCACGTTCTATGCGGTGTCGCCGATTCCGGAGGACTGGCAGCAGTCGAGGGTGGATTCATTCCTGCGGGAGTACAACGACCGTTCCATCGCGAACCTGACGATCCACGAGGCGATGCCCGGTCACTACCTGCAGCTCGCGCACTCGAACCAGTACCCCTCGGTGCTGCGCGCGATGCTCGGCTCGGGGCCGTTCATCGAGGGCTGGGCCGTGTATGCCGAGCGGGTGATGCAGGAGCAGGGTTACCGCGCGGGTGATCCGCTGATGAAGCTGATCCAGCTCAAGTGGTACCTGCGCGCGGTCACGAACGCGATCATCGATTCCGCGATCCACGTCGACGGCATGGGTCGCGAGGACGCGATGAAGCTGATGACCGAGACGGGTTTCCAGGAAGAGAGCGAGGCCGCCGGAAAGTGGGTACGCGCACAGCTCACCTCGGCGCAGCTGTCGACCTACTTCGTCGGCTACCAGGAGCACGCGGACCTGCGCCGCGACGCCGAGGCCCGCGCGGACGGTCGGTTCGACGCGAGGAAGTACCACGACCAGCTGCTCTCCTGGGGCTCGCCGCCGGTGCGCTATGCGCGCGCGCTGATGTTCGGGGAACCGATACGCTGAGCACCCCGGCCGCGGGAACGGGCGAAGCACGATGAAGCGCGGCGTGCTGCTGGCAGGTGCGCTGCTCGGCCTCGCCGTGCTGGCCTGGAACGCGCGCCCGCCGGCGCCGGAGACCGAGGCGCGTCGACAGGAAACGGCGGCGCAGAGTCCCCTGCAGCCCCCTGCGCCGGAGAAGGCCGCTGCAGCCCGCGACACGCGGCCAGAGGCCGTTGCGATGCAGCTGGTCGAGCCCGGCACTGCGCCCGGCATACCCGATCAGTCACCGGCGGCGGCGCGGGAAGCGCCGCTGGCCGTGCGTTTCGAGCAAGCCACGGATTTTCTGCCGTTGTTCCTGGAACTGCAGGCGCGTGCGGCCGGCGGCGACGCCGAGTCGGCGTTCTACCTGTTCCGCATTCACGAGGCCTGCCACCACAGGCGGGAGAAGGATCCGAGGAGCGCGGCGGAGGCGCTCGCGGACTTCGACCGTCGCTACCTGGACCCGCGCCGGGACGCGGCGGGCAATGCGCCGGCCGATGACTGGATCATTCTCCAGCGACGCGCGGAAGTCGAACGCGCGTGGCGCGCCTGCCCGCCCGAGCTGCTCCGGCGGCTCGACAGTATCGACGCAGGTAAGCTGCTCGCTCAGGCGGCGGACCTCGGCCACCCGCTCGCGCAGGCGATGACGGCCACGCGAATGCTGCGCGCGGGCGGCGAAGAGTCGCGCGAGCAGGCACTCAACTACCAGAGGGCGGCGGCACTCAGCCGGGATCCGGACATCCTGTACGAAATTGCCCGAGGCGTCGGGCTTGGCGCGGGCGCTGACGACGTCATCCGGCGCGCCAACGCCTGGCGGCTGCTGGCCTGCCGGCACGGGCTGGACTGCGGTCCGGACAGCCCGTTGATCCGGCAATCCGTCTGCCAGAACCCGTCGAGCGCACGGTGCATCCCGGGCGCGGACCTCGAGCACTACCTGCACACCTGGGACCCCGAGGGCTACCAGCAGAGTTACGCGCTGGCCGACCAGATGATGCAGGCGATGAACGACGGGCGCTGGCA
>DATIRA010000367.1:0-8606 GCA_035470225.1 Steroidobacteraceae bacterium
GTCCACCGGCCGGTCCGGGAACAGGTGACGGAAGCCAGCGGTCAGCACGCCGAGGTCGTAGCCCAGCGCCTGCAGCACGCAGTCGCCACTTTTCTCGCAGGACGGACAGAAGTGGTTGCCCTCGGCGAACAGCATCTGCACCAGCGTGCGGCGCAGCGCGTTCAGCTCCTCGACGTCGCTCTCGACGAGCAGCCCCGGTTCGGCCGGTGTCGTGCAGGCTGCGACGGTGCGCCCGTTGACCCGGGCCGTGCACACCTTGCAGCTGCCGTGCGGCTTGAATTCCGGGTGATAGCAGAGATGCGGGATGTAGCGCCCGGCGCTCAACGCGGCCTGCAGTACTGTCTGGCCCGGGCTGTACGGTACCGGGCGACCGTCGAGCATGAACGTGAGCGAGTCGGTCACCGGAAGCGCTCCAGGTGCGCGCCGGCGTCGTCGCGACCGGTCATCTGTCGCGCCCGCGCCAGCGCTCCGTCGAGGTCGAACGCCGGGGTGAAGTCCATTGACCGCAGCCGTCGCACGTACGCCGGCCTGAACTTGGCCATCGTATCGAGCACCGGGTTGCATGCCGTGTGGCCGAGCCCGCAATGCGCCGACAGCAGCAGCACGCGGTTGAGGCGCTCCATCTCGTGCATTTCGTGCGGCGTGCCGTTGCCCGCGGCGATCTTGTCCATCGCGGCGAGCAGCATCGAGGTGCCGACCCGGCAGGGCGTGCAGAAGCCGCAGCTCTCGTGCGCGAAGAACTGCACGTAGTTGTGCGCCACTTCGAACAGGTCCCGCTCCGCGCCGAAGACCGTGAATGCACCTGCGGTGGGCAGATCCTCGAACGCGATCCGCCGGTTGAACTCGCCGGCGTCGATGCAGGCTCCGGAAGGACCGCTCACCTGCACCGCCTGGCTCGCCTCGGCGCCGCAGTCCTCGAGCACCTGCCTGACGCTGACGCCGAACGGATACTCGTAGAGGCCGGGCCGGGTGCAATCGCCCGACACCGACAGGATCTTCGTGCCGGCGGACTTGGCCGTGCCGGTCGAGCGATACCACTCGCCGCCGTGCACGGCGATCAGTGCCGCGGCGCAGAGCGTCTCGACGTTGTTGACGATCGTCGGCTGTTGCAGGTAGCCGCTGGTCACCGGGTAGGGCGGCCGGTTGCGTGGTATCCCCCGCTTGCCCTCCAGCGACTCGATCAGCGCGGACTCTTCGCCGCAGACATAGGACCCGGCGCCGACGTGAATCTCGATGTCGAAGTCGAATCCCTGTTCACCCAGGATGCCGCTGCCGAGCAACCGTTGCGCTCGGCGCCGCTCGAGCGTCGCCTGCAGCGAATCGAGCAGGTAGCGGTACTCGCCGCGCAGGTAGAGGAGCCCGCGGCTCGCCCCAACCGCGTAGGCGGCCACGGTCATGCCGTCGAAGACGAGGTCGGCATGCCGCGTGAGCAGCACGCGATCCTTGAAGGTACCGGGCTCGCCCTCGTCCGCATTGCAGACCACGTAACGCGTCTCGCTGCTCGCGTGCCGGCAGGCCTCCCATTTGGCGCCGGTCGCGAAACCGGCCCCGCCGCGCCCGCGCAGGTTGGAGCGCTTGATTTCATCGAGCACTGCGAGCGGTCCGAGCGGTGCGCCGACATAGGCCTCGCGCCAGGATCGCTCGTTTGCGGCGACCTCGAGCCGTCCGCTCGCGCCCCGCTGCAGCGCGGCGCGCAACGGCTCGCCGGGCTCGAGACCGTGCTCGAGCAAGGGGCCGGCCCGCCGGATGTTGTCCTCGATCTCGAACAGCTCGTCGGGCCACTCGTCGATCGGCTGCTTGGCGAGTATCAGCTCGCAGAGCTGCGTGACGCGCGCGCGCGTCATGCACGGTATCGGCCGACCGTTGACCAGCAGGCCCGGTCCCTGGTCGCACAGTCCGGTGCAGGAGGTCCTGTCGACACTGACCAGGCCGTCCTCGGACAGTTTCCCCGGCTCGACCCATAGCCGACGGCACATTTCATCGAGCAGATCCTCGCTGCCCTGCATCCGGTCGGTGATGTTGTCGGCGAACAGCACGCGGTACTGCCCGAGGGGTTCCAGCGACAGGAAGGAGTAGAAGCTCGCGACCCCTCTCACGCGCGAGACCGGTATCCGAAGCAATTCCGCCACCGTGCCGACCGCGGGCGGCGGGATCGAGTTGCACCATTCCTGGACCTCGCGCAGGATCTGAACGAGTCGCGTCGGGTCGTGCTTCCACCGCGCGACGATGCTGCGCACCCGCGCCTCCAGGTCCGTGGGTGTGTTCCGTTCTTGGGCCATGATCCTCGCGCCGCAATGTCCGGACGCGCTGTCAGGCTGAGGCCCGTGCTGCGCCCGGGCAATCGCGGAAAACCGACAGCACGACGCGCGGATACGCAGGCGTGAACGTGTGCCGAGCCGACCGGTCTCAGTCGACACCAGGTCTCGCGTAGACTTCGTCGCCTGCGACCACGACGGCCTGGGAAACACCTGCATCACCTATCCCCTATCCCCTATCCCCTGGTCCCTAGTCCCTATTCCCTGGTCCCTTCTCCACCATGCGCGCCATCTTCCTCGACTACGCAACCGTCTCGTTCCAGGGCGACCTGGACCCCTCGTCGCTGCACCAGGTGCTGCCGGGGCTCGAACTGCGCGAGCACAGCAGCCAGCTTCAGCTGGCGGGACTGATCCGCGACGCCGAGGTGCTGCTGCTGAACAAGCTGCGCATCGATCGCGAGCTCATCGGCGCCTCGCAGCGTCTTAAGCTGATCGCGCTGGCCGCGACCGGCACAAACAACGTCGACCTCGAGGCCGCTCAGGAACGGGGTATCGCCGTCTGCAACCTGCACGACTACTGCACGAGTTCCGTGGTGCAGCACGTGATGGGACTGATGCTGCTGCTCACGCAACGCCTGCGGGAATACGACGCACTGGTGCGATCCGGCGCCTGGCAGCGCGGCGAGCAGTTCTGCCGGCTCGATTACCCCATCCGCGAGCTTCGCGGTCGCCGCATCGGCATCGCAGGCTTCGGCACGCTCGGGCGCGCCGTCGCGAGCGCGGCGCAGTCGTTCGGCATGCAGGTACTCGTTGCGAACCTGCCGGGCCGACCGCGTCGTCCGGACCGCATGGACCTGCGCGAACTGCTGCCGCTGGTGGACGTCCTCAGCATGCACTGCCCGCTGACCGCCGCGACCGAACGACTGATCGGCGCCGAGGAATTGTCACTGATGAAGCCGGACGCCGTGCTGATCAACACGGCGCGCGGGGCCCTGATCGATTCGGCTGCCCTCGCGACGGCGCTCAACGAGGGGCGGCTCGGTGGAGCCGCGATCGACGTGCTGCCGCAGGAACCCCCGGTGGACGGTGACGCACTGCTCGACCCGACGATACCGAACCTGATCGTCACTCCTCACGTCGCCTGGGCCGCACGCGAGGCGCGACAACGCTGTATCGACGAGATGGCGGCGAACGTGGCCGACTTCCGGCTTGGCGGCCGCAGGGGACGGGTGGTCTAGCGGCCTGTCACGCCCGGTTCAGGCTTTCTCGATCGCTGCAGCGACCTGGGCGGCGCGGCTTCGGCTCGCCTCCCACGCCGGCGTCGGCATGTTCACTCGCTGGGCAGCCCAGCGAAGCACCGGCCGGACCCGCGGCGAGACGAGCCGCATCGCCTCATCGTAATCGACCCAGCGGAATTCGCTGTGCTCGGCCCGCCCGAGGTCGGGATTCACCGGCAGGCTGATATCGCTGGTCGCAGTCCGCGCGATGAAATACCGGGCGACCTTGCCGCGACTGTACGGGCCCGTCTCGATGTAGCCATCGCCCCACGCGAAATCCAGATCGTCGACCAGGGTCTCCTCGTGCACTTCGCGGACCGCCGCCGCCAGAGGCTCCTCGCCCTGCTCCAGCATTCCCTTCGGAAAGTCCCAGTGGTTGAAGGCACGCAGCAGCAGGAAGCGCCAGCCCTGTTCCGTTTCGCGCAGCACCACGACGCCGGCAGACAGCCGCGTAGCTCTGGAGGTCATGGCCGAAGTATACGGGAGCCGCCGCTCCCGGACTGTGAGGCCGGCGCCCCACGGCAGGGGCACTGTCGGCGGCCAATTGATTTGTCGACTGGATGGTTTTGGCAATTTTGATAGATGTGCGCTATGTTATTGGCATGAACCTCCGCGACTTGCGTTACCTGGTCGCGCTCGCAGACGAGCGGCACTTCGGCCGGGCTGCCGAGCGTTGTCACGTCAGCCAGCCGACGCTTTCCGCACAACTGCGCAAACTGGAGGATTACCTGGGCGTGCCGCTGATCGAGCGTCAGCCGCGGCGTGTCTCGATGACCGAGACCGGGGACAAGGTCGTCGCTCGGGCCCGTCGCCTGCTGCAGGAGGCGGATGCGATCGTCGAGCTTTGCAGGGCCGACCGGGATCCGCTGGCCGGGGAGCTTCGGCTCGCGCTGATTCCCACCGTCGGGCCGTACCTGCTTCCGAAGGTGGTCACACGACTCAAGCGTGCGCTGCCGCGCCTGAAGCTGCTGCTGTACGAGTACCAGACCGCACAGCTGCTGGAGAAGCTGCGGGACGGGGAAATCGACCTTGGAATCCTGGCTCTCCCGGTCCCGACCGACGGTCTGGAATCGCTGGTGCTGTACGAGGAGGCCTTCGTGCTGGCGGCTCCCGATTCGCATCCACTCGCGAAGCGCGACAAGGTACGCGTGGACGACCTGAAGAACGAGACGTTGCTGCTGCTGGAGGACGGACACTGCCTTCGCGACCAGGCGCTGGAGGTCTGCAGCCGAATACGGGTCAACGAGGAGGAGGACTACCGAGCCACGAGCCTCGAGACTCTACGGCAGATGGTGGCGGCCGGCCACGGGATCACGCTGCTGCCGCAGCTCGCCACGACCGGGCCGCGCGGGGCGACGCGTGGCCTGAAGGTACGTCCCTTTACGCATCCCGCGCCGGCCCGCAGCATCGGAGCCGTGTGGCGCAAGTCGACGACCCGCGGCCCGGCCATCGAGGCGGTCTTGGAGTCGATCCGAAACACGATGAGCAAGGATTCCTGACATGAGGAAATCACCCGGACGGGGACATCTGTTCGCCGGGCTCGCCTCGCTGCTGACCGCTGCCGCCGTGCTGGCCGCCGGGCAGCCGGCCGTGTCCGACGCATGGGCACGCGCGACGCCGCCTGGCGCCACTGTCGGCGCGGTCTACATGACCATCCTCGGCGGTGACGGCGGCGATCGGCTGCTCGGGGCAGCGACCGATCGCGCCGGCGCGGTCGAGTTGCACACGGTCGTGGATGACGGTGGCATGGCCAGAATGCGGCCGATCGAATACCTGGACCTGCCCGCAGGCGAGCGCACGCAACTCGCCCCGCAGGGTACTCACCTGATGTTGATTGACCTGCAGAGCCCGCTCGTGGCCGGCGATGAATTCACGTTGACGCTGCGGTTCGCCGCCGCGGGAGAACACGAGGTGACCGTGGTCGTCCGGCCTGCGACGGCGGGGGACGAGCACGGAGAGCACCGGCATCACTGAGCAGACGCCGCCGATACCGGGGCCAGACTTGCAGCAGCACCCGCTCGTGACGCTTCCGCTGAACCGTCTGCACGATGAGGAATTCGAGCGGCTGCTGGCCAGTGGAAAGCGGCGCGCGGAACTCACCGCGCTGCTGGGCGTTGACGGGTACCGGGAACTGAGCGAGCTGGCGCGCCAGGCGGCGAAGGTCCGGTCGCCGACGGGCCTCCGCACCTACGTGCTGCCCGGCCTGATGGGGTCGCGCATCGGCCGCCGCGGACAACGGCTCGATGATGTCCTGTGGCTGGATATCGTGGAAGCCGCCGCGGGCCACCTGGCGAGACTGGCCTTGCCCCAGGGTGGTCGGCTCTCTGTGCTGGGAGTGATGCCGCTCAACGTGCTGAAGCTGAAGTTGTCGCTCGCGATCGCCGGCTTCGACGCGCATTTCCATCCGTACGACTGGCGCCGCGGCATTCTCCCGCTGGCCGTGGAACTGAACGAGCGCATCGCGCGCGAGGGTCATCGCGAGGTGTTGCTGGTGGGCCACAGCATGGGCGGGCTGGTCGCACGAGCGGCGCTGGCCGGCGATGCAGGACGCGTCCTGCGCACCGTGCAGATCGGCTCGCCGAACCTCGGCTCCTTCGCCCCGGTGCTGGCATTGCGTGGCGTCTACCCGACGGTCCGCAAGCTCGCCGCGCTCGACGCCCACCACGACGCCGAGGACCTGGCGCGGATCGTCTTTCGCAGCCTGCCGGCGTTGCACGAGCTGCTGCCGGATCCCGCGCTGGCCGGCGGTCCCGACCTGTTCGACGCGACGGCGTGGCCGGAGGGCCCGTTGCGCCCCGACCCGGACATGCTCGCCGCCGCGCGGCGATCGCGCGCGAAGTGGCCCGAAGCCGAGGACCGCTGCCTGCACGTCGTGGGCATCGGGCAGGACACGATCACATCGCTGCGACGCAAGGGCCGCAACTTCGAGTACAGCTTCACCCGCGAAGGCGACGGCACGGTGCCGCGGGTGCTTGCAGAGCGGGCGGAGGCGCGGGCCTGGTACGCAAGCGAGATGCACGGCGGCCTGCCGAACAACGGCACGGTGATCGCGGCCGTCGTGGACCTGCTGCGACAGGGCACGACGCAGCAGCTGCCTTCCGCGGCGGCACGGCCGAAGCGTCCGCGGCGGCACGTCGTGACGGAACCTGTCATGAGGCGTGTCGCGCGGCACAAGGTCCACTGGCAGCAGCTCTCGCCGGACGCCCGTCGCAGACTGCTCGAACCGGTCGTCTCGCCCGAGTTCCACGGCGGCGTACATCCACGGACCCTGGCCGCGACCCGCCACGCGCTGATGGCCGAGGCGACGCCGTTGCGCACGGTCGAGCTTCGCCTGTGGCGGGGCGACATCGTCGAGGCGAATGCCCGCGCGCTGGTGCTCGGCGTGTTCCGGAATGTCGACCCCTCCGGCCCCGCGCGCGACGTCGACCAGCGCCTCGGCGGCGCGATCCAGGATTTCACGCTGCGTCGGATGTTCTCGGCCAATCCGGGCGAAGTCTTCGTGCTGCCGGCCACTCGCAGTCCGCTGCTCGCGGACTTCGTTCTGTTCGCCGGACTCGGTGACTTCGACGAGCTCGAGCCGCAGACACGGTCTTTTGTCGCCGAGAACATCGTCCGCACCGTTTCGAGGTCGCGCGCCGAGGACTTCGCGACGGTGCTGCTCGGCGCCGGCTCGGGCGTCCCGATCGCGGCAGCCGTCGAGCAGCAACTGAAGGGATTCCTGGACGGCCTCAGGCATGCCGACCAGGACCGGGTCATCCGCAGGATCACGCTGTGCGAGATCAACCGAACGAAGTACCGCGAGCTCCGTCGCGCCGTGCTCGCGCTGGCCCCGGTGCTGGCCGGCGACGACCTGCGGCTCGTCGTCGACGAGAGCGAGCCGCTGCCAGCGGCGTCCCGCCCGCGTCGTCCACGCCGAACGGTGGCCGCGGCCGGCACCGGCGAGCCGGTCTACCTGCTGGTAACGATGTTCGAGCGGGATCGAAGCACACTCGAATGCCGCTGCGCGCTGCTAACGGCCGGCGCAAAGGCGGCGGTGCTGAGCGGAGTGGTGCGCACGCCCCGCAGAGAGCTCTCGGCGCTGCTCGCCCGGATCGAGAGCGGTCCGGTTCCGGCGGATCGGATGCCTAGGTTCGGTTCTGAACTCGCGGAACTGCTGCTGCCTGGAAACGTGCGCGAGGGCCTGCTCGCAATGCATTCTCGGCCGCTCGTGATCCTGCACGACTTCGAGGCCTCGAGGGTGCCGTGGGAGACGCTGCGGATCGGCGCGCTGCATCCTGCGCTCGCCTCGGGCATGAGCCGCCGCTATGCGAGCGAGCACCTGAGCGTCGCTCGCTGGCGCGAGGACGGACAGCGCGGCGAGCCCGAACGTGTCCTGCTGGTCGTGGACCCGACCGGGGACCTGCCCGGCGCCGCCGTGGAAGGCGAGGAGCTGCTGCCGCTGCTGCAAGCCAGTGGCGCGCAGGTGGACTGCATCGAGGGCAGCGCGGCGACGCGGGCCCGACTGCTGCGCGAGCTTGCTTCAGGACGGCACGACGTCATGCATTTTGCCGGGCACGGCTATTTCGACGCCAACGACGCGGGCCGCAGCGGGCTACTCTGCGCCCGCAACGAGGTGCTGCGCAGCGCGGACCTCGGCGGAGTCGCGACACTGCCCTCGCTGGTGTTCTTCAATGCCTGCGAGGCCGCCCGGGTCCGGCGCCCGGGAACGCGGGCCGCCCGGCGTCGCGCCAGCCTGCGACGCTCGACCAGCATCGCCGAGGCCTTCCTGGCCTCGGGAGTGGCCAACTTCGTCGGCACGCACTGGCCGGTCGGCGACGACGCGGCGCTCGGCTTCTCGTCGGCCTTCTATCGCAGCCTGCTTACGGGCGGTTCGCTCGGCGAGGCGATGCTGGCCGCCCGCCGCAAGGTCCACGCGAACGGATCACCGGACTGGGCCGACTACGTGCACTACGGCAACCCGGCCTTCGTGCTCGGCCGCGTGGACGCGGTTCGCGGCTAGAGCCGAACAGCTTCGCGAAGCAGAGTTGCAGGTGCCCCGTGGCGGCCCGGCGGCCCGGGTTTCGAGAACGGCGTC
>DATIRA010000368.1:0-1887 GCA_035470225.1 Steroidobacteraceae bacterium
TTCGACGTGCAGCGGGTCGGGCCGTCGACCGGGATGCCGACCCGCACGCAGCAATGTGACCTGCTGCTCTGCGCTTACGCGTCGCACGGCGACACGAAGCACGTGCTGCTGTTCCCGGCGGATCCGGAGGAGTGCTTCTACTTCGCAGTCCAGGCCTTCGACCTCGCGGAGCGCCTGCAGACGCCGGTCTTCGTGCTGTCGGACCTCGACATCGGCATGAACGACTGGATGTGCCCGGACCTCAAGTGGGACGACGCGTATCGGCCGGACCGCGGCAAGATGCTCACCCGCGAGCAGATCGAGGCGCTGCCCCGCTTCCATCGCTACCTGGACGTGGACGACGACGCGATCCCGTACCGCACGCTGCCCGGCGTCACGCCGAAGGGCGCCTACTTCACGCGCGGCTCGGGCCACAACCAGTACGGCGGCTACACCGAGGACTCGGCCGAGTACCAGTTCGTGCTGGACCGGCTGCTGCGCAAGTTCCATCGCGCGCGGACGCTGGTGCCGGGTCCGGCGCTCGAAGGACCGGGCGACTGCGACGTGGGACTCGTGGCGATCGGCAGCAGCCACGGCGCGGCACACGAGGCGATGGACATCCTGAGCCGCTACGGGATCACGGTGGACTACATGCGCATACGCGCCTTCCCGTTCACGAACGAGGTCGAGCAGTTCCTCGCCTCGCACCAGCGCATATTCGTCATCGAGCAGAACCGCGACGCGCAGCTGAAATCGCTGCTGATCCTCGAGACGGCTGTCGAGAAATCGAAACTGTCCTCGATCCTGCACTACAGCGGGCTGCCGATGACCTCCAAGGAGATCGTGGAGGCTGTGCTCGCGGAACTCGGCGACAGCCGCCGTGCGGCCTTGATGGCATAGGAAGACACCACATGTCGTTCATCAACAAGCCCCGCGTCCGCCACCCGGACCTGCCGAAGAACGCTCTCGGGCTGACCCGCCGCGACTATGAAGGGACGATGTCGACGCTCTGCGCGGGCTGCGGCCACGACTCGGTGACGGCCGCGATCATCGAGGCGCTGTGGGGACTCGACATGCGCCCGGAGCAGCTGGTGAAGCTCTCGGGCATCGGCTGCTCGTCGAAGACCACGGCCTATTTCGCCAGCGGCTCGCACGGCTTCAATGGAGTTCACGGGCGCATGCCGTCGATTGCGAGCGGCGCGAATGCGGCGAACAGGGAGCTCTACTACGTCGGCGTGTCGGGCGACGGCGACTCGCTGTCGATCGGATTCGGACAGTTCGCGCATGCGATCAGGCGCAACGTGAACATGCTGTACCTGTGCGAGAACAACGGCGTGTACGGCCTGACCAAGGGACAGTTCTCCGCTTCGGCCGACATCGGCACGAAGTCGAAGAAGGGCGAGGAGAACCTCCAGGCGCCGGTGGATCCCTGTCTCGCGGCGCTGAGCCTCGGTGGCACATTCATCGCCCGCAGCTTCTCCGGCGACAAGGAGCAGCTCGTGCCGCTGATCCAGGCGGGGCTCATGCACAAGGGCTTCGCGATGATCGACATCATCTCGCCCTGCGTCACGTTCAACGACCACGTCGGCTCGACCAAGAGCTACGCGTTCACGCGCGAGCACTACCACGAGGCCGTCCACGCGGATTACATCCCGCCGCGTCGGGAAATCACCGTCTCCTACGGCGAGGGCGAGGTGCTGCCGGTGCAGATGCACGACGGCAGCCACATCATGTTGCGCAAGCTCGATCGGGACTACGATCCGACGCATCGCGGCAAGGCCTTCGAGTACCTGCGTACGCGACTGCGCGAGGGCGAACACGTCACGGGACTCATCTTCGTCGCCGAGAGCACGCTGGACATGCACGACATGTCCGCGACCGTAGAGACGCCGCTCAACCAGGTGCCCT
>DATIRA010000369.1:0-5474 GCA_035470225.1 Steroidobacteraceae bacterium
GCGTCCTTCCTGGCGGCGGGCGGCAAGTAAGCGCATCTGCCGGACCGGCCCGTCCGGCGTCCGGGCCCGTCGGGTCGGGGCGCCGGTGGGTGGCCACAGGGCCCGGGAAAAACCGCGAGTGGACTGCGGAACTCCCTTGCCAGAGTGAGGCCTCGCCTTCGATAGAATTCGCAGCGTGGCTTCACTGTGCCCGGCAGCCGTCCGGGCCGTCTTGTCCTTGAGGAGCGTGCGATGAAGATGAGTCGTTTGTTTGTTGTGGGTCTGGCGACGCTGGGCCTGGCCGGCTGGAGCCTGTCAGCCAGCGCGGACGCTGCGGCCGGCAAGGCCAAGTTCGATGCGACCTGCGCCGATTGCCACGAGGCCGGCGACTTCGAGGGCGAGGACGCAGCGGCGCTGGCCGATTCGCTTAAGCAGATCGTCGGCGGGCAGTTGAAGCACAAGCAGGCTCTGAAGCTTTCCGACCAGGAGATTGCGGACGTTGCGGCCTACATGGCCAGCGGCGGCAAGTAAGTCTGCAGCTCATTCCGGCAACCTGAAGGCCCGTCCAAAAGACGGGCCTTCTGTTATTGGCTAACATCTCGGCCGTGCGCGTTCTATTCCTGCTGCTGTTGCTCGCCAACCTGCTCTTTTTCTACTGGGCCCGCTGGGTTGCACCGCCACCCGCCGTTGCGGGGCACGTCCTGCCGGACAGTCGCGAGCCGGGTGGTATCCGCCTGATCCGCGAGTTGCCAACGGATGCTCGATCCGCCGAGGCCGGCGGGGACATCCGGCAGCAGTTCGAAGCAGGTCCGGCCTGCGTCAGCATCGGGCCGTTCGCCGAGCGCCTCGAGGCGGACCTCGCCGGTGCAAGGCTGACGGAGCTTGGATTCTCCTGGACACTCAGGGAGGCGACCGACTCGCTGCGGGTCGGCCAGTGGCTGCGGGTCGCCGGCCAGGCGACTGCGTCGGATGCCGCGAACACGGTCGCGGCGCTGCAGGACCAGGGCCTCGAGGACATGGTCGTGATGAACGACGCCGACGGGGACCTCGTCGTATCGCTGGGCGTGTTCGCCGAGCCGGAGCGGGCAGCCGAAGCGGCGGGCAAGGCCAGGTCGGCCGGGTTCAGGCCGATCGCAACGGACCGCTACGCCGACACCCGGGTCCACTGGCTGGACGTCGACCGCGAGGCGAACGCCGGTCTGCCGTCGCTCGATGACCTCGCCATCGGTGGACCGCTCGGGGACTCGCTGGAGATGCGCGCTTGTCCGGTAGCGGACGAGTCGCAATCGAATGTCGACGACGGCACGCCACTACCCCCGGGCGACGGTTAGAATCCACCGCAGTGCTGGCATAGCTCAGTTGGTAGAGCAGCCGCCTTGTAAGCGGCAGGTCGGGGGTTCAAGTCCCTCTGCCAGCACCAATTCCCCGCATGCCCGCGTCAGGGCGGCGGGCCGCAGCCGTCAGTCGAGATCCTGCGTGGAACTCCGCTCGTAGTGGGCGATGTAGTTCCAGTAGTTGCGGGTGTACTTCTTCAGGCGCCGGTTCAGCGTGGCCAGTTGCCCGTCCGTTCCGACGAAGTAGCGTCCCATGTCTTCCTTCTGGTAGCCGAGCAACCGTTTCAGGTTCGGCGCGACGTCGGTCATCATGTAAAGACCCATGTCGGAGAACTCCAGGATCGGCCGGTCGTCGGTATGGATCGGCTGTCCGGCCACCAGGTCGTCGACGTCCTGCTCGCCGAGCAGCAGCATGCCGGCCACCTCGAAGACGTCGTTCACGTTGATCGTCCGGAGGTCGGCGCGCACCCGGTCCATCTTCCGCGCCAGCGCCCCCAGGTCGACCGAGGTCGGCTCCGGCGTCCCGACTGCGATGATGAAGTGCGTCGGGTATGGCGTGAAATACCACAAGGTCGTGTGGGGGTAGACGCGATCGAAGGTCGCAATCAGGATCTGCAGGTCCTGGAACGACAGCCCTCCCAGCGGCAGCCAGGCGGCCGCAATGCCGTGCTCGCTCAGCGCGTCCTGCATGATCCTGAAGTACTTGCGCGTGTACAGGTAGGGGTTGCGCTTGTACTTGAGGTTCGTCACGTCGGTGACGATCACATCGAATCCCTGGTCCGCGACGCTGATGTAATTGCGCGCATCGTCCAGTACCAGATCGAGCGCCGGATCCTCGTATGAGCCGGCGTTCAGGTCGCTGAACAGCGGCGCGGCCTCGATGATCTTCTCCTCGATTTCCACCGCGTGGACCGCGACGTCGTGCAGCAGCATGCTGCCGGACGTCGTACCGGTGCCGTAACCGACCGTCAGCGCCGCCTGTGGCTCCTCGGCCAGCAGCAGCGGCAGGTGGGCGAGCATCTTCGAGTCCGCGACCAGCACCGGGTCTGTCCCGGAGACGTTCTGGCCGTCGACGAACAGTCCCCGGTAGTCCTTCCTCTCGATGACCGAGACGGTGCCGGACAGCCCTTCGGCGTAATAGACGACGTCGAAGCCGTCGACCTCCTTGTGGAAGGTCTTGCTGTCCGAGAACACGAGCAGGTTCGCGAGCACCGCGGCCACCAGCAGCGAGGCCCAGTGCGCGCGCGAGAAATCGCGGACCTGCACGAATACGACCAGCGAGATCACGAGGCTCAGGTTCACCAGGATCAGCGTCGTGTTCCACATCCCGGCGAACGGGATCAGCACAAAACCGGTCAGCAGGCTGCCGAGTACGCATCCGGCCGTGTTCGTGAACAGGATATTCCCGGCTTTCGCTCCGATCCTGTGCGCGTCGTGCGCATAGATCCTGAGCCCGAGCGGGAACAGCATCCCCATGAACACGGCGGGGATGAACGAGACGACGAACGCAACGGCCAGGCTGGTGGCCAGCATGCCGACCGGCAACGATTGCTCGATGAGTGCGGTCAGCGCTTCGAACCTCCTGAACCCGAACAGCACCAGCGCTCCGCTCAGCGCGGTCAGGATGCAGACCCTGCCGAACAACGCCTCGAGGTTCCTGCGGTCGTCGATCCGGCGTGACACCAGCAACGAGCCGACCGAGAAGCCGAGCAGGAAGCCGGCCACGATCAGCGCAAAGGCCTGCGAGGTGGAAAGGCCGTAGGTGGAGAGGATCCGGACCCAGAGTATCTCGTAGCTCAGACTGATGAAGCCGGTCAGGAACAGCAGCAGCAGCATGTACGAATACGGGGCCCGCTGCTCAGCCGGTTCCGGCTGCGGCTCGGATGCCGACTTGCCGGCCGCGACGATTACCGCCACCAGCAGGTTGCAGGCCACCGCGATCATCAGAGTTGCGAGCACCCCGACATACCTGACCAGCACGAAACCGGTGAGCAGCGCCCCGGCGAAAGCGCCCATCGTGTTCAGGTAGTAGATCCGGCTGAATCCGGAGCCGAACGTGTTCGAAGCCGTCAGGAAGTACTTCGACACGAGCGGTATCGTGCCGCCGATCAGGAAGACCGGTGGGAGCAGCACCAGGACCGACAGCAGCAGGCGGACGAGCGACAACCCGTAGAAGTCGAGGTTGTTGTAGGCGAATTCGTACAGGTAGCGGTAGACCGGCAGCAGGTCGATGATCAGGTACGAGGCGAGCGACGTCACCGCGATCCCGGCCTCGACGTACATATACATCTTGAGCGGATCGCCGGTCTTCTCCGACCACTTCCCGAAGAAGTAGCTGCCGAGCCCCAGTCCCAGCAGGAAAACCGCCACTACGGTCGCGACCGCGAAGCTGCTGACGCCGAACACGAGGCCGAGCAGCCGGACCCAGATCAACTGATAGACGAGCGCCGAGAACCCGGACAGGAAGATCGCCGCGTAAAAGAGCCGGTTGCTCAGCTTCCAGGCCATCCGCTGACACTCCTCGTTTCGCGTACGAGCATGGACGTCAGATGGTACACCGCGCAGTCCGGCTGTCGGCGCAGGCGCCGCTGCGGAAATTCCCGTGCGGCACTGTTGCCGCGCTGATCCGTCGATTCGGCGTTCCCGCGAGGATTGCCAGCGACGCCGATCTGAGCGAAATTCCGGCCTTCGATCGCGCCGGAATCCCGATGAAGACGAACATGCCGCGACATTTTCCGCAGGCCGCCCCGGCGCATCCCACGCGGAGCGCTGGATGATCGGCTCGCTGATCACCCGGTTCGCCGCGGGCCTGCGCTTTCCGACGCTGTTCATGATCAGCGCCGCGCTGTTCCTGGTCGACCTGGTCGTGCCCGACATGATCCCGTTCTTCGACGAGATCTTCCTGGCGCTGCTGACACTGCTGATCGGAACCTTCAGGCGCCGCGGCGGTCCTCCGGTCGAGGGGCAGGGCCGCGACTGACGCATGGTCCCCGTGGCCGTCCGAGGCTATGCTTCGGTAAATGCGGACTGCCGCAAGGGTTGCGGGGCGCGGAGGGGCGCCGTCGGGTGGCTCGAGCCCGGGCAATTACCTATTGGTCAGGGGCCCGCGCCTTTGACAGTCTGCCGCGGCGCTCGAGCCCGCGGCTCCGGAGGATCGCGAACATGTGCCTGGCCGTGCCGATGAGAATCAAGTCAGTCGATGGCTACGCCGCGGTCTGCGAGGCCAAGGGCATCGAGCGCGAAGTCAGCCTGTTCATGCTGCAGGGCGAGGAGATCGTGCCCGGCGACCACGTGCTGGTGCACGTCGGTTACGCGATCCAGAAGGTCACCGCGGAGGAGGCGCAGTCCTCCTGGGACCTGTTCGATGAGATCCTCGAGCATGCATGAGCTGTCGGTATGCCAGGCGCTGATCGAGCAGGTCGAGCGGGTGGCGCGGGACAACGACGCCTGTGGCGTCGTGTCCATCGTCGTGGCCGTGGGCCCGCTCTCCGGTGTCGAACCCGACCTGCTCGAGCACGCCTATCCGATCGCGGCGCAGGGGACGCTGGCCGAGCGCGCCACGTTGACGATCGAGCGCACGCCGGTCCGTGTCCGCTGCCGCAGCTGCGGCTCGCAGTCGGCGGCGGCGGCCAACCGCATCGTCTGCGCGGACTGCGGCGACTGGCAGGTCGAGGTGCTCGAGGGCGAGGAGCTGCTGCTGAAGCGGGTCGAGCTCGAGACGACGGCCGAGCCGGTGCATTAGCGGAAGGAGGGGACCATGTGTCGTGATTGCGGCTGTTCGCTCGGGCCTGATGCACAGCGTGCCGAGTCCCGGACCGCGGGGACCGGGCTTCGCACCGAGACCGTGGAGGTCATCACGGCGATCCTGAGCGCGAACGATGCGGTGGCCGCCCACAACCGCGAGCATTTCGACCGGCACGGCGTGTTGGCGCTGAACCTGATGTCGTCGCCCGGCGCCGGCAAGACCTCGCTGCTCGAAGCGACGATCCGTGCCATCGGCGGGCGGCTGCGCATCGGTGTCGTCGAGGGCGACCTGGCCACCGAGAACGATGCGCGGCGGATCCGTGAGTGCGGCGTTCCGGCAGTGCAGATCACGACCGGCAACGCCTGTCATCTCGACGCCAGCATGGTGCACGACGCGCTGCACGAGCTGCCGGTCGC
>DATIRA010000370.1:0-7318 GCA_035470225.1 Steroidobacteraceae bacterium
GTTCGGGGCGGGCCTGCTCAGGCTCGTTTACGGCATCTATGCCCTGCCCGTCTTTGCCGCGCTGCTGGTCCTCGCGACCGCGCTGGCGCTGCTGCTGCCCGGGCTGACGCTGCGGCGTCGCGTGACCCGCTCTTTCGCCCGGCTGGGACTCGCGGCGCTGCTGATCCGGCTCCGGGTCAACGGACTCTCCCGGCTGCCGGACGGATCCTGCGTCGTGGTCGCGAATCACGCCAGCTACCTCGATGGAATCGTGATGAAGGCGGCGCTGCCGCCGCGTTTCTCGTTCGTCATCAAGCAGGAAGCCCGGGCCGCTCCGCTGCTCGGATTCCTGCTCCGGCGCATCGGCTCGGAGTTCGTGGACCGCAACAGCCAGCGAGGTCGCCAGCGCGACGCGCGCCGCATGATGCGGCGTGCCGCCGAGGGCCACTCGCTGGTGTTCTTCCCGGAGGGTACGTTCGCAACGGAGCCCGGTCTCAGGCGATTCCACACCGGCGCGTTCGCGACGGCAGCCCGGGCAGGTGTGCCCGTCGTGCCGTCGATCATCCATGGCGCGCGCAGGGCCTTGCCGAACCGCGCCTTCGTGCCGCGGCCCGGCGTGATAACCGTCGAGGTCCTCGATCCACTGGCGCCGGCGGATCACGGCGCGTCGGCCGAGGCCTTGCGTGACGAGGCGAGGCAGCAGATCGCCGCGCGCCTCGACGAACCGGACCTGCTGCATACCTGAGGCAGCCCGGCCTCCCGGGCCGGTCCCGAACTACATGCTCCGCCGGTACTGTCCTCCGACCTCGTACAGTGCATGCGAGATGCTGCCGAGCGATGCCGTCTTGACCGTTTCCATCAACTCCTCGAACACGTTGCCGCCCTCGGCCGCCGCGCGTTGCAGCCGCTCGAGCGCGGCCGGGTGACCGTCGGCATTGCGATCGAGGAAGGCCCGCACCGCCTGCACCTGTGCACGCTTCTCCTGCTCGGTGGAGCGGATCAGCTGCGCGTTCATGAGTTGCTCCCGGTCGTCGTGTCCGAGGAAGGTGTTGACGCCGACGATGGGCAGCGTGCCGTCGTGCTTGCGGGTCTCGTAGTACAGGCTCTCTTCCTGGATGCGGCTGCGCTGGTACATGGTCTCCATCGCGCCGAGGACGCCGCCGCGCTCGGAAAGCCGGTCGAATTCCCGGTAGACCGCCTCCTCCACGAGGTCCGTCAGCTGCTCGACTGCGAACGAGCCCTGCCAGACGTTCTGCGTCTTGTTGAGCCCGAGCTCCTTGTTGATGATCAGCTGTATCGCCACAGCCCGCCGCACGGACTCCTCGGTCGGCGTCGTGATCGCCTCGTCGTATGCGTTCGTATGCAGACTGTTACAGTTGTCGAGCAGCGCATACAGCGCCTGCAGGGTCGTGCGAATGTCGTTGAACTGGATCTCCCGGGCGTGCAGGCTCCGGCCCGAGGTCTGGATGTGGTACTTCAGCATCTGTGAGCGCGACCCACCGCCATAGAGATCGCGCATCGCGCGCGCCCACACGCGGCGCGCGACCCTGCCGATCACCGCGTATTCCGGGTCCATGCCGTTCGAGAAGAAGAACGACAGGTTCGGCGCGAAATCATCGATGCTCATTCCGCGCGCCAGGTAGTACTCGACGATCGTGAACCCGTTGGCGAGCGTGAACGCGAGCTGCGTGACCGGGTTCGCCCCGGCCTCGGCTATGTGATAGCCGGAGACCGAGACCGAGTAGAAATTGCGGACCTTGTGGTCGATGAAGAACTGCTGAACGTCCCCCATCATCCGCAGCGCAAACTCGGTCGAGAAGATGCAGGTGTTCTGGGCCTGGTCCTCCTTGAGGATGTCGGCCTGCACGGTGCCCCTGACCTGCGACAGCGCCCCGGCGCGGATCCTCGCGTAGGTCTCACGGTCAACGAGCTGGTCGCCGGTGACGCCGAGCAGCCCCAGCCCGAAGCCGTCGTTGCCGGCCGGAAGCTCACCCTGGTAGCGGGGACGCGGACGGTCCCGGTAGATCTCGTCGATGCGCCGCTCGGCCTCTTCCCAGCGACCCTCGGCCCGCAGGTACCGCTCGACCTGTTGGTCCACCGCGGTGTTCATGAACATCGCGAGGATCATCGGCGCCGGCCCGTTGATCGTCATCGAGACAGAAGTCGTCGGTGCGCAGAGGTCGAAGCCGGAATACAGCTTCTTCATGTCGTCGAGAGTCGCGATCGATACGCCGGAATTGCCGATGCGGCCGTAGATATCCGGCCGCTCGTCCGGGTCCTCGCCGTAGAGCGTCGTCGAGTCGAAGGCCGTCGAGAGGCGCGCGGCACCGTGTCCCGCCGCCAGGTAATGGAATCGCCTGTTCGTTCGCTCCGGCCCGCCCTCGCCGGCGAACATCCGGGTCGGATCCTCCTGCTCGCGGCGGTAGGGGTAGACGCCCGCGGTATACGGATAGTGGCCCGGCAGGTGCTCCTTCAACAGGAACATCAGCAGCTCACCCCAGTCGCGGCAGCGCGGCACGGCGAGCTTCGGCACCTTGTTGTGACTGAGCGTCTCGGTGTAGTTGTCGCCGCGGATCTCGCGTCCCCGAACGACGTAGCTGTACTCGTCGTCGGTGGCCGATTTCGCGAGCGCGGGCCATTGCCGCAGCAGCGCGAGCGCCTCAGGGCCGACGGTCTCGAGCGCATCGTTGTACGCCTCGCGCAGCCTGGCCCGAGCCGCGCTCGACGGGTCCGCCAGCGCCGACTCGGCGTAGGCATCGAACGGTTTCGGCAGCTCGGGATCCTCTAGCAGGCGCAGCGACTCGTAGAGCCCGTGGGCCCGGCTCGCCGCCTCCGCGCGGTGCTGCAGATCGTCCCGCGCACGGCGGCCGTTCGCGGCGATCTCGGCCAGGTAGCGGGTCCTCTGGCCGGGAATCAGCGCATCGTGCGCAGTGATCTCGACGGGCCCGGGATCGGCGACCTGCCAGCGGCCGGCCTCGCCGCCACCGCGAGCCACGGTGGCATCGAGGCGCGCACAGATCTCGCCGAACAGGCGGTTCACGCCCGGATCGTTGAAGCGGCTCGCGATGGTCGGAAACACCGGAAGCTCAGAGTCCGGAAGCTTGAATTGCGCGTGGTTCCGGCGCCACTGCTTGCGCACGTCCCGCAGCGCGTCCTCTGCGCCGCGCTTCTCGAACTTGTTCAGCACGATCAACTCGGCGTAGTCGAGCATGTCGATCTTCTCGAGCTGGCTCGCGGCGCCGTACTCGCTGGTCATCACGTAGATCGGCAGATCCACCAGGTCGACGATCTCCGAGTCGCTTTGCCCGATGCCGGCGGTCTCTACGACGATCAGGTCGAAGCCCGCGTAACGGAGCAGGTTCAGCACGTCCCCGAGAACCTCGCTGGTCGCGACGTTCTGCCGCCGAGTCGCGAGCGAGCGCATGAAGACCCGATCATTGGACAGCGAGTTCATCCTGATCCGATCGCCGAGCAGCGCCCCGCCACTGCGGCGTCGGGTGGGATCCATCGCGACCACGGCCACGTCGTGCTCCGGGAAGTGGCGAAGGAACCGCATCAGCAGTTCATCGGTCAGGCTGGACTTGCCGGCGCCACCGGTTCCGGTGATCCCGATCACCGGTGGTCGGCTGCGGGCGCGGCCCACCGCCTTCTGCAGGGTTTCCCGCAGGCCTCTCGAGGCCTCGCCGAGCTCCAGCTGCGAGATGGTTCGCGCGACCTGCTGCTGGTCCCGGGGACCGACCGGACCGAATTCGAAGTTCGGTCGCGCGTGGTTCCGGGCGCGCTCGAGCACATCCTCGATCATCCCGTCGAGTCCGAGCGTGCGACCGTCCTCGGGCGTGTAGATGCGCTCGATGCCGTAGGCGTGCAGTTCCTCGACCTCCTGCGGAGCTATCGTCCCGCCGCCCCCGACGAACACACGAATGTGGCCTGCACCGAGTTCGCGCAGCATGTCCACCATGTAGCGGAAGTACTCGTTGTGCCCCCCCTGGTAGGAGCTGACTGCGATGCCGTCGGCATCCTCCTGGATTGCGGCCCGGACGATGTCAGCAACGCTGCGGTTGTGCCCGAGGTGCACGACCTCGGCTCCGTGCGCCTGCAGCAGGCGCCGGATGATGTTGATGGCCGCGTCATGCCCGTCGAAGAGCGAAGCCGCGCTGACGAAACGCAGCGGCACCGGCGCCCCTTCGGCATCGGCGGCCGACCGCGGACTGGCATCAGGCTCGCTGGCATATCCCATTAGCGCTCACCTCGGCCGCCACGGCGGGCAGCCAAAAACTACTTTTGAGTAACAATTTACTGTCGAGTATGATTTAGCCCTCAAAGGGCAGTCAAGCGATGCATCGTGCATCGTGGGCGCCCGCATTGGAAGCACGATGCCAAGAAGCAGACGTTCCGCCTCCGACGGCCGTCCCGAGTCACCCTCCGCGCTGTGGCCACCCGGCGGCCGGCGACGCAATCACGCCGTGAAGCGCGAAGCCGTGATCCGGGCCGCGGCGCAGTCGTTCAACGAGCGCGGCTACCACAACACCTCGCTGGACGACATCGCCCGCGCGCTCGGCGTTACGAAGCCCACCGTCTACTACTACGTCGACAACAAGGAGCAATTGCTGTTCGAGTGTTTCCGTGAAGGCCTCGAGCGCATCCGGGACGCCTTCCGCGCGGTTGCACAGGACCAGAGCAGCGGTCGGGAGCGCCTCGCTTCGGTGCTGCGCGACTATGCCCAGGCGATCGCTTCGGAGTTCGGCTGGTGCATGGTGCGCGCCCACGACCAGGACCTGAGCCCGCAGATGGCGCGCCAGATCCGGGAACTGAAGTCCGAGATCGACCAGGGGCTGCGCCGCCTGATCCGCGAGGGAGTCGAAGACGGGTCGATCGAGCCTTGTGACACGAAGATCACCGCTTTCGCGCTCGCGGGCGCGCTGAACTGGATCGCGCACTGGTACCGGCCAGGTCAGGGCATGAGCCCGGCCGAACTCGGAGCCGCGTTCATGCAGGTCTTCGAGCTGGGCCTCCGGCCGCGCGGATGAGCCCGGCTTTGACGCTTTCTTGCGCTGCAAAAACCGCTAGGCATAAACTCGCGGGTTCCAGCACCAAACACTCGGATCCGACAGGGGGGAGAAATGGCTGACAGACTCGTGATCTTGGCGACCCGCCGAACGCCGATCGGCTCTTTCCAGGGAATGTTCAGCCAGGTGTCGGCGACTGCGCTTGGTGCAGCCGCCGCACGGGGCGCGCTCAAGGACGCGAACGCCGGTGCGGATGACATCGACGAGGCCATCTTCGGCTGCGTGCTCCCGGCCGGTCTCGGACAGGCGCCGGCGCGCCAGGCCGCGCTCGGAGCCGGTCTCAACCCGGCGGTTCCGGCGACCACGGTCAACAAGATGTGCGGGTCCGGAATGAAGGCCGTGATGATGGCCGGCGACCAGATCCTGGCCGGTCATGCCGCGGTGATGCTGGCCGGCGGCCTCGAGTCGATGACGAACGCACCCTACCTGCTGCTGAAGGCCCGCTCGGGCTACCGCATGGGCCACGGCGAGATCATGGATCACATGATGTACGACGGACTGCAGAGCGCCTGGGACGGCAAGCCCATGGGTTGCTTCGCGGATGCCACGGCGGAGAAGTACGGCTTCTCGCGTGAGGACCAGGATACTTTCGCGGCGGAGTCGGTGCGCCGTGCCCAGCGTGCGGTCAAGCAGGGCGACTTCGTCGATGAGATCGCGCCGGTGGTCTTCAAGACTCGCAAGGGCGAGCAGACCATCAGCGAGGACGAGACGCCGTTCGCGCTGGACATCGACAAGATCCCGAGCCTGAAGCCCGCTTTCAGCAAGGACGGGACCGTGACGGCCGCCTCCTCCTCGTCGATCTCGGACGGCGCTGCAGCCGTCGTGCTGGCGAGTGAGTCCGGAGCGAAGGCCAGAGGTATGAAGCCGATCGCGCGGATCGTTTCCTATGCCAGTCACGCGCAGGCGCCCGAGTGGTTCACCACTGCACCTGGTCCGGCGATCCGCAAGGCGCTCGATGCGGCCGGGTGGAAGGCCTCCGAAGTGGACCTTTACGAGATCAACGAAGCCTTCGCCTGCGTTGCGATGGCGGCGATCAAGGATCTGGAACTCGATCACTCGCGAGTCAACGTCAACGGCGGCGCCTGTGCACTGGGCCACCCGGTAGGGGCCACCGGTGCAAGACTGCTGGCAACGCTGGTCCATGCGCTGCGCCGGCGAGGACTCAAGCGCGGGGTCGCATCGCAGTGCATCGGCGGCGGCGAAGCCACCGCGATGGCGGTGGAGATCCTCTAAAGTCTGCCGAACGGGGACGCGCCGCGGCGTCCCCGCTTCGCCAGCAGGCTGCACGGAAGCTGGCACCCCTAGAAGAAAGCACAGAGTCAACCATGGAACTGAACAACAAGGTCGTCGCGATCACCGGCGCGGCGCGCGGCATCGGCCGCGCAATCGCCGATGCATTTGCCGCGCGCGGTGCGCGTATCGCGCTGCTCGATCTGCAGAGCGATGAACTCGGGCGTACCTGCAGCGCGCTCGCGGCCGCCGGGACGGATGCCCGCGCCTACCCGGTCAACGTCTCCAGCGAAGACCAGGTCGCCGCGACGCTCGATGCGCTGGTCGCGGACTTCGGCAAGCTGGACGTGATGGTCAATAACGCGGGGATCGTCAAGGACGGACTGCTGGTGAAGGCGAAGGATGGCCAGGTCACGGGCAAGATGAGCCTGGCGCAGTGGCAGGCCGTGATCGATGTCAACCTGACCGGCGTGTTCCTCTGCGGACGCGAGGCCGCGGAACGGATGATCCGGCACGGGAACGGCGGCGTGATCATCAATATCTCGAGCGTCTCGCAAGCCGGCAACATGGGACAGACGAACTACTCTGCGGCCAAGGCCGGCGTCTCGGCCATGACCGTAGTCTGGTCCAAGGAGCTCGCGCGCTACGGCATCCGCAGCGGTGCGATCGCACCGGGCTACACGCGGACTGAGATACTCTCGGGGATGACCGAGGAGACGCTGGCGAAGGTCACCGCGCCCGTGCCACTGAAGCGCCTCGGCCTGCCCGCGGAAATTGCCGACGCGGCGCTTTTCGTCGCGGAGAACGACTTCTTCAACGGTCGCTGCATCGAACTGGACGGCGGCCTGAGGATCTGACGATGAAGCTCAAGCATGTACACGCAGTCGTCACCGGCGGCGCCTCGGGCCGCGGCCTGGCCGAGGCGGAGAACATCATCGCCGGCGGCGGCCAGGTCGCGCTGTTCGACGTCAACGAGGAACTCGGCCAGGCACTGGCGCTGCAGCTCGGCGAGGCTGCCACATTCCACAAGGTGGACGTCACCT
>DATIRA010000371.1:0-2886 GCA_035470225.1 Steroidobacteraceae bacterium
TACCTGCGCAACACCGAGGACGATGCCACGTTGTCGACCGGCAACAACCTGAACTTCCAGCGGTCATCGGGCGACCAGCTGCGCAGCTACCGGGTCCGCTATGAAGAGCGGGAGCTCGATCTGCTGCAGTTCCACGGCAAGCACACGCTGGGGCCGGCCACTCGTGATCTGTTCGGCGGGCTCGAGAACCTGGAGTTCCTGGATGGTCTCTCGGCCGGCTGGTACTACTCGGACGCCACGGCTACGACCGACCTGCCGAGCGAGATTGCCGTCTCGGCGATCGACCAGGTCGTGCCGTCGACCGGAGATCTCGTGCAGACCTCGATCCGGCCGTCGACCAGCTCTGCCGACTACCGCTATACGGATCTCGAGGACGACGCGACCAGTTACGGCGTCTACGTCGCGATGCCATTCGAGACGGACAGCTGGCAGGTCGAGGCCAGCGGCGGTTACGACTACTACGAGAAGGGCCGCAGCTACCTGCAGACCCAACTCAACTTCGGCACCACCGCAGCGGCAGCGCAGCCGTCCCTGGTCGGCACGCCGGGCGTCGTGTTCAGCGACGAGAACATTCTCGACCCGGCCAACGCCTACGAGCTGGTTCTGGGTGGCATCGGCACCGAGAGCTACCTGGCCGGCGAGACGATCGATGCAGGCTGGGGCAAGGTCGACGCAACCTGGAACGACGCCTGGCGCCTGATGGCCGGTGTGCGCTGGGAGAACTTCTCGCGCGTCACCGTGCCGATCGACCAGTACGAGTACGATCCGGCGATCGGCAAGATCCGGGTGCCGCTGGACCAGCTGGAGCGTACGGCCACGTCCGAGGACGACTACTATCCCGCGGCCGCGCTGACCTGGATGCAGGACGACTTCATGCAGGCCGACCGCTTCCAGCTGCGCTTCGGCTGGAGCCAGACGACGGCGCGCCCGGACCTGCGCGAGGTCTCGGACGCGACCTACATCGATCCGCTGACCGAGGCGCGGGTGCGCGGCAACCCGGACCTGGTGCCCTCGGACCTCGACAACTTCGACCTGCGGGGCGAGTGGTTCTTCGGCGGCGGCGACAACTTCACCGTCTCGCTGTTCTACAAGCAGATCGACGCGCCGATCGAGACTGTGGCGGCGGCCGGAACGGACGACAACATTTCGCTGACGTTCATCAATGCCGATTCGGCGGACCTCTACGGCATCGAGGCCGAGTGGCTGTACGGCCTGGGCTGGCTGTCGCCCGAGTCGGGCCTGACCGACGGCTTCTTCTTCTCGGGCAACGTGACGCTGAGCGACTCCGAGATCACGATCGGATCCGCCGCGCCGGACCTCACGAACGACAAGCGCAGGCTGTCAGGGCACGCGCCCTGGGTGGTGAACCTCGTGCTCGGCTACGACTCGCCGAATGACCGTCACAGCGCATCGCTCGCCTACAACTCATTCGGCGAGCGGTTGTTCTTCGCCGGGCGGGCCGGAGCGCCCGACGCCTACGAGCAACCGTTCCACTCGCTGGACCTGATCTACAGCTACTATCCGATCGAGCCGCTGAGCTTCAAGTTCCGCGTCCAGAACCTGCTCGACGAGGACACGACGATCGAGCAGGGCGGGGTCAAGGTGCTCGAGCAGACGGTCGGACTGACCTACAAGTTCGACATGACCTACCGCTTCTAGCGATCCCGTAGCGGACCGGCCGCCCCGGCAGGGGCGGCCCGTGGTCGCACCCGGCTCCGGGCGAGGGTAGAATCCGGGCTTCTCTCACCAGCCCAGACCCGTGGGGGCCCGATGAACAACCGTCCGAGCTTCTTCGCCGCGGCCGCAACTGCAGTGATCGCCGGCATGCTGTCGGCTCCGGCCTCGGCCCAGGCGAACTGGGAGGAAATCGCTGCGTCAGACAGCAAGGAGGTCTTCGTGAACCTCAACTCGCTGCAGCGCAACGGCGAGATTGTTTCCGCGACGGTCAAGGAGAACTTCGTCGCGCCACAGCCCGCGAAGAAGGACAAGACCTACCTGTCCGCGAAGAACGCCTATCGCTTCGACTGCGCGAACCGGAAGGTCGCCTATAAGTCGATGAAGGCCTATCCGCAGGCGGAACTTCAGGGCGAGCCGGTCCAGAAGGCCGAGTTCAAGGACAAGAACCTGATCTGGAGGGATGCGCCCGAGCGCAGCATGGATGCGGCGCTGCTCGACTACGTCTGTACCAAGGCGCCTCCGGGCACCGCGGCTCCGACATCGGACTGAACCGGTCCGGCCTGCGAGGGGCAAAACAGCCCACGCCCCCGGCGACGGGTTCAATCCATCTGGAAACGGGCCGCGTCCAATAACGGCGGCCACTGGTGCCGGCGCAGCACGACAGGGGAGGCGGCATGAGACTGGCCGAGCGTAGCCTGCAGAATCCCGCCGCCGTCGCGGCTGCCGCGGCGATCGTCGTGCTGTTCGGATGTCTGGCGCTGCTGCGGCTGCCGATACAGCTGCTGCCCGATACGCGCCAGCCCCAGCTGTTCGTCAATGCTTCCTGGCGCGAGGCGGCGCCCGCCGAGCTCGAGGAAGCGCTGATCGAGCCGATCGAGGAGGCGATGCGCGGGCTGCCCGGCCTAGTGGAAATGCGCTCCGAATCGAACAGGGGTCGCGGCGGCGTGCGACTCACGTTCGAGGTCGGCACCGACATGACGCGCGTGATGCTCGACGTGGTCTCCCGCCTGAACACGCTGCCGCCGTTGCCGCCGGACGCCGACGAGCCCCAGGTCTTCGGCGGCGACAACTGGCAGACCGAGAACGCCGGGTCGCTGCTGGTCAGGCCGCTGCCCGGGCATTCGGTGCCCGACATCGCCGTCCAGTACCAGCAACTGATGGAGGAGGTCGTCGAGCCGCGGCTCGCGAGAGTGCCGGGCGTGTCGCGGG
>DATIRA010000372.1:0-15561 GCA_035470225.1 Steroidobacteraceae bacterium
AAGTCGGCCGGCTGGGCGCTGTTCTTCATCGCGATCCTGTACACCACCGCCCCGGCGGTCGCCGCCTTCGCGCGCGTGAACATGATCGAGACGATCAACGGCAAGGACGGCCAGGGCGTCATGGCTACCGAGGCACCGACCTGGATCAAGAACTGGGAGAAGACCGGCCTGATCAAGTGGGAGGACAAGAACGGCGACGGACGGATGTACTACGCCAAGGGTGACGCGAACGAGATGACGATCGACCGCGACATCATGGTGCTGGCGAATCCGGAGATCGCCAACCTGCCTTCCTGGGTGATCGCGCTGGTGGCCGCCGGCGGCCTCGCCGCGGCGCTCTCGACGGCAGCCGGGCTGCTGCTGGTGATTTCTTCCGCCATTTCGCACGACCTGCTGAAGAAAGTCGTGATGCCGAACATTACCGAGAAACAGGAGCTGCTGTTCGCACGCATGGCGGCCGCGGTGGCGGTCGTGATCGCGGGACTGCTGGGCATCTATCCGCCGGCATTCGTCGCGCAGGTGGTGGCCTTCGCGTTCGGTCTGGCGGCCTCGTCGTTCTTCCCGGCGATCTTCCTCGGGATCTTCGACAAGCGCGCGAACAAGCAGGGCGCGATGGCCGGCATGATCGTGGGTATCGTCTTCACGGCGTCCTACATCATCTACTTCAAGTTCATCAACCCCACCGCCAATACCGCGGAGAACTGGCTCTGGGGCATCTCGCCGGAAGGCATCGGCTTCATCGGCATGTTGCTAAACTTCATCGTGACCTATGCGGTGAGCCACCTGACGGCACCGCCGCCGGAGCACATCCAGCACCTCGTCGAGGACATTCGCGTCCCGCGCGGTGCGGGTGCGGCGACCCACCACTGACCGGGTCGCTGGCGTGAAATCCGGGGCGGTCCTCAGGGGCCGCCCCGTTTTTTTCCACGCGACAGGTGAGCAGCGTGAGCAGGCACGACCAGGAATTCGATTTCAATACGCCGCCATTCAACCTGCTCACCGCCGGGCAGGCCAGGCAGCTCGGTGCCAGCATGGACATCGAGTTCATTCCGAAGGGCACGACGGTGCTGGAGGCGGACGGACCCTCGCGCGCCGTGTACGTGATCATGAAGGGTGGAGTCACGGCCTTCGAGGTCGGCGACGACAGCGACCGCGTGTTCGCCGAGTTCGGCCCCCACGACGTGTTCGGAACGACCGCGTCGCTGACCGGCCGGGCACGCTATACCTACGAGACGGACGAGGACACGCTCGCCTGGACCATCCCGGCAGAGGCCTTCCGCTCGGCGGTCTCCGACAACGGACGCTTCGCGGCCTATTTCCTCGAGTCCTTCGCCAAGCGCAGCATGGAGGCCGACGAATCCGCCGGCAGCTCGGACCTGGCAGAGATGATGCTGACCCGGGTCGGCGATGCGCTGCTGGGCGAGGCGGTCCGGGTGCCCGAGGACTGCCGCCTCGACGAGGCGACGCGGCGAATGCGCGAGCAGAAGGTCGACTGCGTTTTCGTCGAAGGACCGGCCGGACGCGGAATCGTGACCCGCACGGACCTGCTCGAAGCCATCGCGCTGGGCCAGCGCGGCCTCGAGCAGCCGGTGGGCAGCATTGCGAGCCGCCCGGTGGTCGGCTGCGACGTCAGCGAGCCGCTGTTCCAGGCGCTGGTCGTGATGACCCGCCGCGGTATCGAGCGGATCGCGGTGCTGGACGAGGAAGAGCTGAAGGGTACGCTGGGTCTTGCCGAGCTGCTCAGCCACTACTCCAGCCATTCGCACGTGATCGGGCTGCAGGTCTCGCGGGCCTCGAGCCGCGAGGAACTGGCGAACGCGGCCCGGCAGGTGAACCGGCTGGTCGGGACGCTGCACGCGACCGGCGCGAAGATGGAGTACCTGGCGGACCTCGTCAGCGCGCTGAATCAGCGCCTGCTGAAGCGCCTGTTCGAGTTCTCGTTCGACGAGCCGCTCCGCGGCTCGATCTGCCTGCTGGTGCTCGGCAGCGAGGGCCGGGGCGAGCAGTTGCTGAAGACCGACCAGGACAACGCGCTGGTGCTCGGCCCGGGAATTACCGACGAGACGGTGGCCGGCGGGGCGCAGGCGTTCAGCGAAGGCCTCGCGGCGATGGGCTATCCGCCCTGCCCGGGTGGCGTGATGGTCTCCAACCCCAAGTGGCGTGGCGACGTCGAGCGGTGGCTGAAGAGCGTGCGGCGGATTTCGGGCGACGACTCGCCCGAGGCACAGATGCGTGCCGCGATAATGTTCGACGCACGCGTGGTGGGCGGCGACGCACGCCTGTTCGAGCCCGTGCGCGAGGCCTTGTTCGCGCTGGCCCGCAACGAGCTGTGGCTGCATCACTTCATCACCCCGGCGCTCGAGTTCCAGACGCCGCTGCGGGTCCTCGGCGGGCTGATCGGACGCGAATCGCCGGTCGACCTGAAGAAGGGCGGCATCTTCCCGGTCGTGCACGGCGTTCGAACGCTCGCCGCGGAGCAGGGCCTGCGCGTCACTTCCACGTTCGAGCGTATCGATGCGCTGATCGAGCACGGCATCCTGAGCAGGTCGCTCGGAACCAACCTGCGACAGTCTTACGGGATCATGCTGCGCCTGCGACTCGGCCAGCAGCTTCAGGAGCTGCGCGAGGGCGAAGTGCCGACGAACCGCGTGCAGTTCGCGAACCTGCGTCGCCTCGATCGCGACCTGCTGCGCGATGCGCTGGGCGTGGTGCGCGAATTCCAGTCCTTCCTGTCGGCGCGTTATCACCGCGGCATGTAGGCGGAAGCAGGCCGTGCCCGCTCTAGCCCGACGCCTGAAGGGGGTCCTGCGCAGCCTGCGGACGCCGGCCTCCCCAGGCGACAGGGAGCTCGTGGCCTTCGACCTCGAGACCAGCAGCCTGGACGTGAAGAGCGCGGAGATTCTCGCGATCGGCGCGGTCCCGATCCGCGAGCGACGGATCGTCACCAGCGAGAGCTTCAGCTGCACCGTGCGCAGCGACGCGCCGGTCGACCACGAGGCGGTCAAGTACCATCGCCTGCTTCCTGCCGACGTCGCCGGCGGCATGACCGCCGGGCGCGCCGCGTCGCAGTTCGTCGACTGGCTCGGCGATCGCCCGGTGATCGGCTATTGCGTCAATTTCGACTGCGCGATGCTGGACCGCGCGCTGCGCGAGAGCGGCCACGAGGGGTTCGACGCGGTGCGTTTCGACCTGCGCGACATCTACCGGCGCCGGGCCATGCGGCGGAACCCCGACCACGCGCCGGCGAAAGCGCTCGACGAGATACTCGCCGACCTCGGCGTGCCGGTGACGGGGCGCCACACCGCGCTCGGCGATGCGATGTCGGTCGCGATGGCCTACATGGCGCTCAGCTACGGCGGCAGCTGAACGCGACCGCGCCTACGGCAGGAAACGGCCCGCACCGGCGAAGCTGCGCCGGAAATAGTCCTCGTCGAGCCTCGCGACGCGCACGTGGCCGCCGCTCTGCGGCGCGTGCACGAAGCGGTCGCCGCCGGCGTAGATTCCCACGTGGCTCACCTTGCGCCCCTCGAGGCGGAAGAACACCAGGTCCCCCGGCCGCAGCTCGCGCGTGCGCACCGGTGTGGCCGCGGCGTACTGCTGCGCCGCCGTGCGTGGCACGTCGATGCCGTGGCGCCGATGGACGAAATACACCAGGCCGCTGCAATCGAAAGCGTCCGGTCCGGAGCCGCCATAGCGGTAGGGCGCGCCGACGAACGACTCGGCGGTGCGAGCGATCTCGATGCCCGGATCCGCGCGCCCGGGCGGGGAATCCACGCTGCGGAACGGTGTGCAGGCGGTCAGCAGCACCAGCAGTGCGAGCCATGCGCTCGCGAGGCGCGAGCGACTGCCGCCGGCTGTGCGGAACGCGACGCCCATGCCCGGAGTCTAGGACATTGCGACGCGGCTCGTGAACGGCAGGCCGGCGGCCCGGCGCTGTTCTGCGCAGCAACGGGCTGCAACCCGGCGCTAGCGGTCCGCCGGCCGGACGCGCCGCGTCGGTGTCGCAGTGAGGGGATCCTCGGGCCAGTAGTGCTTCGGATACCTGCCCCTGAGTTCCTTCCTGACATCGGCGTAGCCCTGTGCCCAGAAGCTCGCCAGGTCGCGCGTCAGCTGCACCGGCCGCCGGGCCGGGGAGAGCAGCTGCAGCGTCACCGCGACCCGGCCGTCGCCGATGCGCGGCGACTCCTTCATGCCGAACACTTCCTGCAGCCGCACCGGGAGGATCGGCACGGCACCGGAGTAATCAAGCGAGATCCGCGAGCCGCTCGGCACCGTGAGCGAGGCCGGGGCGAATTCATCGAGACGCTTCGCGCATTTCCAGTCGAGCAGCGAGGCGAGCGCGCGGGCGGGGTCCAGCCGCGCGAGCTGCTCGCGACGGGAGATCCCGCTGAGCCAGGGGCCGAACCAGTCCTCGAGCGTGCCGAGCAGTCCAGCCTCCGAGACATCCGGCCAGCAATCGGGCCTCGCCTGGTCGTGTCGTCGCGCAAAGTCGATCCGCGCCCGGAGTTGCAGCGCGGCCGCAGTCCAGTGCAGGCAGCCGAGACCCATCGCGCGCATGCCGGCGAGCAGGGCCGCGCGCATTTCCGTCTCGCCCGCGTTCTCGAGTTGCTCGTCGGTGAGCACGACCTGCCCGAGCCTGCGCCGGCGCCGGGCTGCGACGGCTTCGGTGCGCGGGTCCCAGGACACGCTGCACTCCTCAACGATCGCCGCTGCGAAATGCCGCTCCAGGTCGTCACGGGCAACCGGCGCCGCGAGCCGGATCCGGGCGTCGTCTTTGCCGGCATCGAGCTCGGCCGCGACGATGAACTCGTGACGTGCCAGTGCGGTCGGTTGTGTGAATACGGCGCCACGTCCTCCGCTCAACAGGTAGCGGCCGCTGCCGGGAGCCCTTGCCCGCCCGATGCGATCCGGGTATGCGTATGCCAGCAGCAGGCCGGCAGCATCCTCGTCCGCGGCGCCGCGGACCCGCTGTCGCTGACTGCCTGCACTGCGCGCGATTCTCCTCGCCGACTCGTGGACCCGCCGCAGCGCCGAGCGGTCGCAGTACTGGCCCGGCACAGGCCCCTCGCCCTGCAGCATCTGCAGCCGTACACGCAGGTCCGGATCCGCTTCACCGCCGCCGGTTCGCAGGATATCCCGCTCGCCGAGCAGCGCGGCCAGCAGGCTCGCGACCTCGACGGAGCCGTGCTCGCGCGCCCGCAACATCATGTGAGCGAGGCGCGGGTGCAGTCCGAACCCGGCCATCTGCCGGCCGAGGCTCGTGATCCGGCCCTGGCCGTCGATGGCTCCGAGGCGCTCGAGCAGGTCGCGAGCCTGTGCCAGGTGGGCCGATGGTGGCGGGTCGAGCCAGGTGAGCTGTGCCGGATCGGTGCATCCCCAGCAGGCGAGGTCCAGCGCGAGCGGAGCGAGGTCCGCCTCCGCGATCTCGGGTGCGCCATGGGCCGGCAGCGACGCCTGCATCGATTCACTCCAGAGGCGATAACAAATGCCCTGTGCGGTGCGGCCGGCGCGTCCCCGACGCTGCTCCGCCGATGCGCTGGAGATCCGCAGCGTCTCGAGCCGGCTCATGCCGGTCGTCGGATCGAATCGCGAGCGCCGCTCGAGACCGCAGTCCACGACGATTCGCACGCCCTCGATCGTCAGGCTGGTCTCGGCAATGTTCGTGGCGATGACGATCTTGCGCCGGCCGTCCGGATCGGGGCGCAGCGCGGCATCCTGTTCCCCGGCCGTGAGGTCCCCGAACAACGGCAGCAGCCTGAAGTGCGTGGCCGATGGAGACTCCTGCAGCAGCCGCTGACAGCGGCGGATCTCGGCCGCCCCAGGCATGAAGATGAGCACGTCCCCGGGGGATTCGGCGATGGCACGCAGCGTCACCGTCGCGGCCCAGCCTTCCAGCGCGCCAGGGCGGGAGCCCGGGCCCGGCGGCGGTGCGTGGCGGGTCTCGACCTCGAACATCCGCCCTGTGGAGCGAAGGACCGGGGCCCCGCCGAGCAACTGCGCGATCGTGCCGCCGTCGAGCGTCGCCGACATCAGCAGCAGGCGCAGCGAATCGCGCAGGTGCCGCTGCACGTCCAGGCAGAGCGCGAGCCCGAGGTCGGCCTGCAGGCTGCGCTCGTGGAATTCGTCGAAGACCACGCAGGCCACGCCCTCGAGTGCCGGATCGTGCTGCAGCATCCTCGTGAGCACGCCTTCAGTGACGACCTCGATCACCGTGTCCGGGCCCGTCCGTGTATCCAGCCGCGTGCGGTAGCCGATGCGGCCGCCGACGTCCTCGGCCAGCAGCCAGGCCATGCGGCGCGCCACGGCACGCGCTGCAACGCGGCGCGGCTCGAGCACGACGATGCGTTGTCCCTCGCGCCATTCGCCCTCGAGCAGCGAAAGCGGGACCAGCGTGCTCTTGCCCGCGCCGGGTGGCGCCTCGAGGATCACGCGATTGCGGGTCGCGAGCGCCCTGCCCAGTTCGGGCAGGGCCTCGACGATCGGAAGCGGCGGGAATTTCAGCGTGCGTATTCCCAGACTCCCGCCTTGTGGTGACTACTTGACGGCGACGATGATCCCGCAGGCATCGCGCGCACCACCCGCGCAGCCCTTCTTCAGGTCGGATTCCGCGTCGCAATAAGTATCCATCTTCGAGTGCACGATGAACGAGCTGCCGTCCCCGTCGAGGATGCCGAGCCGCCCCGGAGAGAGCGTCACCCGGTTCGTCGTGTGCTTCATGTAACCGACGCCGTTCTCGATCTCGATGTTGATCAGGTCGCCCATGTGGAACGGATGGTTGATGTCCTTGGCGGGCGTCTCGTCGCCGGCCGAGTCGGGTCGCGACTGCCCGAAAGGCCCTGGGTCGTGGTGGCCGCCGGCGGCAGAGCACGGCTCGCACTTACCGAACTCGTGGATGTGGACCGCGTGCTTGCCGTCGGCGAGTCCGGACATCTTCAGCTCGACGGTGACCTCCTTGATGCCCTCGGCCGTCGTCTGTTCCACCAGCGTCGCGGTGCCGGTGATGCGGGGGTCCTCGCAGCCTTTCATCTCCGCGGTCGCCTTCATTCCGTCTGCGCCTGCGACCCATGGAAGCAACAGCGCCGCGGCGGCGGCACCCATCGTGAGGCCGCGCGTGCGGCCCGACTCTCTGCCGAAGCTGTTCATGTCCTTGACCCTCCCGGAGGATTTGAGTTGCGCGAATGCCGAGACTACTTCCGCGAACCGCGACGCTCAAGCCTGCTTCGGCCGGACAGGCTATTCTCTGGCAAGGACTCCGGAGACAGGCTCATGACCGCGGATACCGGGTGGTGGTTGCTCGCGATGCTGCTCGTGCTGATCGGCGTGGCGGGATCGGTCCTGCCGGCGCTGCCCGGTGTGCCGCTGGTGTTCGCCGGCCTGCTGCTCGCGGCCTGGGTCGACGGCTTCGAGAAAGTCGGCTGGCTGCCGCTCGTGCTGCTGGGACTGATGACGCTGCTGTCGTTCGTGATCGACTTTGCCGCGAGCGTGCTCGGAGCGAAGCGCGTCGGGGCGACGCCGCTCGCGATCACCGGTGCCGCAATCGGCGCCGTGGCAGGCATCTTCTTCGGCCTGCCTGGCCTGATCCTGGGCCCGTTCGCCGGTGCCGTTATCGGGGAACTCATCTCCCACGGCAAGGTCGAGCAGGCGACCCGCGCGGGCGTCGCCACCTGGATGGGGCTGCTGTTCGGCACGCTGGCGAAGCTCGCGCTGGTGTTCAGCATGCTCGGGCTGTTCGCCGCGGCGTACCTGATCTGACGACTCAGCCGTAATACTTCAGGCACTCGCGCTCGCGGCCGCGCACGACGCGGCGGCCCGCCAGCGGACCGTGGGTCTCGGTGACGACCGTGTGCTGCCCTTCCGCGTGTTCGTCGTCGTAGAAGTACAGCACCACCCAGTCGCGGGTGCGATCGAGCTGGTGGGCCTGCGCCGTGTTCGAGTAAAGAGCCGTGAAGCGCCACCCGTCGCGGTCCATGTGCAGCACCGGCAGCCACGCTTCTCCGGTCGGATTGAAACGCTTCGGAGCGATGGTCGGCAGCTTGCCGGCCGCTGCCTTCTCGCGATATGCGCGGTCGACGGCGAGCAGCGTCTCGACCGACGGGCCGGCCTGCCGGCCGCCGTGGCTTCCCGGCGCTTCGCGCCTCGGTCGCCCCCGGGACAGCATGCTCTGCAGGCTGGCGCGTATCGCCGCGGCGCGCCGCGGTCCGACGCCGGGCACGCTTTCCAGGCGTCCATCGTGGGCCGCGATCTCCAGCGCCTCGAGCGTGTCGATCTGCAGCTCCTCGTGGATGCGTTCCGCGAGCCGATGGCCCAGGCCGGGAACGACAGTGAACAGCTGTGCCGGGTCGGCACTGCCGCGCAGGCGCTCGAGTTGCATCCAGCGTCCGGTCTGCGCCATCTCCGCCAGTGCGGCGGCGATGCCGCGGCCGATTCCGGGCAGCCGCTCGAGCCCCGTCCGTCCGTCTCTTGCGAGGATCGTGCCCACGTCCTCGTCCAGCCCGACCAGCGTAGCTGCCGCCTTCCGGTAGGCCGCGACGCGGAACACGTTGGCGCCCTGCGCCTCCAGCAGGTCCGCGGCCTCGCGCAGCCGATCGGCGCACAGCTGGTTGTCAGCGGTGGTCGGACCGACGGTGACAGCGGTCGGCGTGCCTTCTTCGCGGTGTTGCATGCGCTCGTCAGGTCACGCGGTCGGATCCTATCGAAGGCCGCCCGCTGAGCACGCGGGCCAGTGCGCGGCAGGCGTCGGTGGACGTGAATATCCCCACCAGCTTTCCATCCCGGGTCACGAGTGCCGATCCAACGTGCCGCTCGGCCATCGTCCTCGCGACTTCCTCGAGCTCGGCGTCAGCGTCCACGACGAAGCTGTCCGGCTGGTAGACATCTCGGACCTTGAGCTCGCGCTCTGGTGGGCACCCGATGTCCGGGCCCAGCGCCAGCTTGATGTCGCGGTCCGTCAGCACGCCCGCGAGCACGCCGCGCTCGGTGACAGGCAGGTGGCGGATGCCGCGCTCCCGCAGGAAGCTGCGTGCTTCCGACAGCGGGGCCTCAATGTCGATCGAGTACGGAAATGGCGTCATGAACGCCAGGATCTGAGCTGTCCTTGGCCGCGACATCCGTGGGTCGGCTCTGCTGGAGTGTCGGCGTCCAATCCTGACCGGGAACGGGTCGCTGGACCATTCGGGATTTACGAGGGGGTGCAGGATGCGCCTATGATCCTCCGGAGGGCGGTCCCGGAGCATGCTCGAGTGGCGAAACTGGCGAGAATTCTGCTGTCCACGGGCCTGTCGGCGCTGCTGGGCCTGGCGGTCGTCGGGGCCGTGCTGTACCTGCGATTCCTCGGTTCCGGCCCGCAGCTCGAGCCCTGGCACCGGCTCGTCCTCGAGGAGGAATTCACGGCCGACCGCGCGGCTTCGATCACGACGCTGGAGGATTACCAGGCCCTCGAGGATCGCCTGTTCCGGGAACTCGAGCAGAGGATCTACCGCAATACTGGCGATGCCATCGCGGGCGGGTTCAACCGCTACCAGGCCGGCAGCCGCAGCGACCCGCGCGTGTGGCCGGTCAACTGGAATCGGAGTTTCGAGTTCGGGTCCGCCGCCCGGGCCCCGGCGGCGGTGCTGCTGCTGCACGGGCTGACCGACTCGCCCTACAGTCTGCGCGCGCTCGGCGAGCACCTCGCCGGACGTGGGTTCTGGGTTCTGGGCCTGCGGCTGCCCGGCCACGGCACGGCCCCGTCGGGACTGCTCAGCTTCGAAATCGAGGACATGCAGGCCGCGGTCAGGCTGGCGATGCGCGAGATGCGCTCACGGCTCCCCGAGGACCGTCCGATTTACATCGTCGGCTATTCGAACGGTGCCACGCTCGCCGTGGACTACTCGCTGGACCTGCTCGAAGGCGAGCCACTGCCGAAGCCCGCCGGCCTGGTGCTGCTTTCGCCGGCGCTCGGCATCTCGCCGCTGGCCTTCGTCGGCCGCGTCAAGACCGGGCTGTCGCACCTGCCCGGGCTCGGACGCGCCGCCTGGCAGCAGGTCGAGAAAGAGTACGATCCCTACAAGTATTCGTCGTTCAGCCTGCATGCCGGCGGCGAGGTGCAGCGGCTCGCCCAGCGCATCGCTGCACGGATCGCGCGTATGACCCGCGCGGGACCGCTCCGGGGCTTTCCACCGGTGATCGCGTTCCTGTCGACCGTGGATGCGACGGTGCGAGCGGAGGCCGTGGTCGACGTCTTGTTCGAGCACCTCGACGCCGAGGGACACGAGCTCGTGCTGTTCGACGTGAACCGGCTCGCCGACGCGCAGCCCCTGCTCGTCAACGATCCGGGCCCGCTCACCCAGCGCCTGGTCGAGACGGCCGGCAGGACCTACGCCTTGTCTGTCGTCACCAATGCGGGGCCCGGTACGCCATCGGTCGTGGAGCGACGCTCCGAGCCCGGCCAGTCCGGCCAGGCTGTGCGACTGCTGGGGCTCGCCTGGCCGAGGACCGTGTTCTCGCTGTCACACGTGGCGCTGCCATTTCCGCCGGATGACCCGCTCTACGGCTATGCGGCCGCCGAGGCCGGGCACATTCAGCTCGGCCGCGTCGAAGCCTATGGCGAGAACGGCGTGCTCACCGTTCCAGGCTGGCTGCTGACACGACAGCGCAGCAATCCCTTCTACGAGTACCTGGTCGAGCGCGTCGATCGGTTCACTGGACGCTGAGCGGGCGGCGATCTTCAGCAGTCCGGCACCGTGATGCTGCGCCCGGGCGCGCTCGCTTCGGCGCCGACGAACCAGGCCTCGCTCGCATCGCTCGGGTCCACGACCCAGCCGACGCTCCAGGCGTGGCTGAAGAAGTCACGCTGTGTCTGCCGGTCCCGGCGGCTGAAAAAAGCGCCGAGTCCGGGATGGCTGTGGTACCAGCCCGCTATCATCTCTTCGGTCTCGAGCGCCTCTCGGGCCCGGCTCCAGACTTCGGTGCCCATCTGCAGCGAGACGGCCGAGGCCGCGTAGTGCGTGGCCGGGATGCAGCGCTTCAGCAGCACCGTGAAGGTCGGTGGCCCGGCGGCGTCCTGAACGGCTTCGAACACCTCGCCGATCAGCAGGCCGCCCTGCTCCACGTCGCTTGCCGCAAGCTGCGCCAGCACGCGTTGACGCAGCGAAGGGCGAAGCACGATCGTCGTGCCCGGTCCCGAGGGCAGGCCCTGCAGATCTGGGTGCCGTGCGATCAGCCCGGCCTGATCCTGCACCGGCAGCCTGGGACTGAGCTCCCGCCACTGCATGACCGCTCGCTCAGGTCTCGGTTTCGAAGCGCTGGCCGCAGGCGGGGCAGCGGACCGTGCCGCGTCGTCCGGCCGGCAGCGCGAGTTCACGGGCACAGCCCGGACAGCGTCGCCGGCTGCGTCCCGAGCGCTGCCCGGCGTCCCGCCACCCGACCCGCTCCCGGCCGCGCCCAGCGGGCGTCGCGAAGCCGAGCTCGCAGCTGGGAAACGCTCCCGGATGCCTGCGCCGTGCGCTCTGGTACCAGGATGCCGCTTCGCGGTTGGCCGGCGAGGCGACATTGACCAGCAGCGGGTCGAAGGTCAGCAGCCGTATCACGCGCTTCAGGAACAGGTCGAGTCCCTCGCTGGGCAGCCACCTGGTGCCGAGGCACACCAGGCCCGAGGGAAAGACATTGGGGTGGTAGACGGGCGTCTCGATGCTGGCGACGGGCGGCAGGAATGGATAACGCGAGGGGAGCGTGACGCGCAGCCGGATGCAGGTCGCGATCTCGGCCGGGTAGCTCCGATTGCGCGCCGTCGGATAGCGCAGCTCGACTACCAGCGCCTGCGAGGCACCGGCCGGTACGGACAGGAGCCCGATCCGCTCGGGATGCGCCCGGGCGAGCGCGCGGACGCGCTCCACGTCCGTCTCGAGGCGCAGTGCGTTGCTCATTGCCGCGGGCGTTTCAGCCTGCGACGAGTACCGGCTGCACCTCGATCATGTCCCCGGTGCGGACCGACTTCGACAACGCTTCACCCGGCACGAGCGCTCGGCCCGTCGTCGCGTTTACCAGCGTGTAGTCGGTGTCGCCGGGCAGCGACCAGTTGTCCACAGCGGCCTGGATGATGTCTCCCGCGGTGATTGCCTCGTCGAGGTCCAGCTCGGCGAGCCGGGTCTGGTCAGCCGTGCGCAGCTGGATCCTGATTTCATCGCTCATGGATCGGTGTCCTCCTCCAGGTCGAAACAGAAACTGCGTTCGCCGATCTCGACGATCGCATACTTGGCCGGCACCGCGTCGCGACCGAACATCTCGCCGAGCTCACCGAGACGGAACACGTCGCGGACCTCGATGACGACCGCGTTCTCGCCACACTGCGTGCAAACGGCGATCGATTCGTCGAAATCGGTTGCGCGTCTCCGTAGGTAACGCTCCGCGCCGGGCACCGGACCGCAGCTCCGGCAGGTGTAACCCGTGATCAGCGCGTCACTGAGCCGGACAAGATGCTGCTGCGTCGATGGTCCGATGTCGCCGAAGAGGTGCGTGCTCAGCCAGCGGTTGCGCGTGCGGACCACTTGCGGCGGCGACGCCGAGGCGCCGCAACCGGGGCAGCCCGCGCGACGCTCGAGCAAGGTGACACGGCTCGCACCGCCGACCGAATCGACGAAGATCCGGCGTGCGCGCGAGTCGGTCGCGTCGCCGAGCCGCAGCGCGGTCGATACGGCGAGCGCGCCCGCGATGCTGGCCGTGATCGCCGTCGTCGGCACGCGTCGCTCGGCCTGCGCAAGACGCCGCAAGCCACCGCACGAGTAGCGCGCGGCGACTCTCTGGTAGGCGGACTCCGGGAGATTGCACTCGTAGCAGGCACTCCCGTCCCCCGAACCGAACGCAAAGCGCTCGACCGTGATCCAGCGGCTGTCGATCGCTGCGTTGACGAGGTCCACGGCGGCGAGCCGGCACATCTGGCTCAACTGGATGCGCGCCTCGAAATTGTCCACGGCCGAGATCACGCAATCGTAGCGCTGGAGCATCGCCAGGCTCAGGTTGTCGCGAAAATGGCCCGGGAAAGCCCGCAGGCTCACGTTCGGGTCCACCTCGCCGGCACGCTGGACGACGCAGACCGCCTTGTTCGATCCGACGTCCTGCTCGCGAAGGAAGATGCTGCGGGTCAGGTTGTGGACCTCGACCAGATCGAAATCGAACACGTCCACGGCCCCGGTGCCGAGCAGCACCAGGTTCTTGAGCACCTCGTTGCCCACCGCGCCCGCGCCGATCACGGCCACGCGCGAGTCCGCCAGCCGCTGCTGCGAGAACCAGTCGATCAGCTCATGTCGCTGGTAGCGCGCTGTGCCGATGCGGTCCAAGCGACCAGGCCCGCCGTTCAATGATGCCGCAGCGTCACGGCGCGAAAGTCGTTGCCGCCGCAGGCAGGGCAACGACCGTGATTTTCGCGGATCAGCACCTGTGCGCTTGAGGCCTGGTAGAAGGCCAGGCACCGGGCGCAGCGCACCAGCGGCCGGCCCGGGTCGAGATCGGCGCCCGAGTACGCATCCCGAATGCCTCGCAGCTCGTGCTCCCGCACCAGGAAGGGCTCGCCCGAGTCGTTCGCACGGCGACGGCCTGCGCCGCCCATCGCCCGGCGCCTGGGGCGATAGGCTCCCGCGGCGCGCCGCTCGTCCGTCTGCTGCCGGGAAGCGAACGCGATCAGCAGCGGTATCAGGATGAAAAGAATCAGGGGCAGCAGTCGCGCCATGATCTGTCTCGCACTCAATCTGGCCATATCCTGCCACCCCCGCGGATCGAGGACGCAGTCGGCAACTCAAGGTACCTCATCCACCCTGACCCAGGCGAGGTACCCGGAGCTCGCGCTCCGCGAGCCGAGGATCAGGATGCCCCGCTCGGCGCCCTGCTCGGAACTGCTCACGGTTCCGAGCGGGATCCACTCGCCGAGCCGGCCGTTCAGCTCGGTGGCGAGCGACTGCGAGCGTACGGCGCTTGTGGCGGGATGGACGGCGCGCTGCTGGAAAGACGCGATCTCGAGCGTCACGCGATCGCCCGCCGTCCTCGCTGTCGCATAGAACCCGGTGCCGGCGTCACGGTACTCCGTCGCCTGCCGAAGTGCCGGGCCGTACGGTGTCGGCGAGACGATGGTCGAGCTGACCTGGACCGACCGGCCGAGCGAGATGAACGTCTCGTGACCTTCGAGCACCCGCACGCTGCTCGTGTTGTCGAAGCGGCCGGATCGCTCGCTTGCGTGCAGCTGCCCGGCGACTGCGGTGCCCGGTCCGGGAGGAACATTGACGCCGGGCTGCAGATCTCGATGGCCCAGCTGTACCGTCGCGCGCAGATCCCGGGACTGGCGGCTGCCCACCGTGCCCTGCGCGACCGTGATCTGCAGCTGGCGCGGCTCCCGGTCGAGCGCTGCCAGCGCCTGGCGGAGCTGGGCCTCGTTCTGCGGCGTCGTCCTGAGCAAGATCCTGTCGTCCATGCCGGTCAGCACACCGCCCGGCGCCAGCAGCGGTTCGAGCACCGGCAACACCTCGTCGGCGACGCGGTGGTGCAGCTCGATGACCTGCAATTCCTCGGCGCGAGCCGTGGCAACGGCCAGCAGCGCGAGCAGCAGCATCGCGAGGGCGCCTCTCAAGGCTCTGCTCCGAGCGCATCGCGAACACAGTCGCAGAGCGCGGTCATTCCTTCGGGCTCCTGGTCATGGCGGCAGACCAGGCGAACATCCTCGCCCAGCTCATAGAATGCGAACGGCCCGGCCCGCAGCGCCACCAGTGCTCGCTCGGGAACGCGCAGGAAGATCATGTTCACCTGCACCGGCGCGACGAGGTCGACGCCGGGCAGCGAGCAGAGCCGTTCCGCGAGGCCGGCTGCGTTGCGGTTCGCGGCCTGCGCCCTGCGGATCCAGAGCCCGTCCGCGAAATAGCGCTCGAGCTGCGCCGAGACGAAGCGGGCCTTCGAGAGCACCTGTCCTCCGCGCTTCATCAGGTAGGGGATGCGCGCTGCCAGTGCTTCGTCGAACACGACCAGGGCCTCGGCGTTCAGCGCGCCGTTCTTGGTGGCCCCGAGCGACAGCAGGTCCACGCCACTGCGCCAGGTCAGCTCCGCCGGCGTACAGCCGAGCGCCGCCACCGCATTCGCGAACCGGGCTCCGTCCATGTGGACCCGCAGTCCCCGTCCGTGCGCGAGTTCCGCCAGCCTGTGCAGCTCCTGCAGCGTGTAGAGGCTGCCGAAGTCCGTTGGCTGTGTCAGGTTCAGCGCGAACGGCTGCACCCGGGTCGGGTTGCCGAAACCGGCGCCCGCCAGCGCCGATTCGAGCTCCTGCGCGCCGACCTTGAAGTCGCGGCCCCCGACGCCGACAAGCTTCGCACCGGTGAACAGTTCCGGGGCGCCGCACTCGTAGACGTTGATGTGCGCCGTCGGATGACAGAGCACGCTGCCGTAGGCGCTCGCCAGCGCCGCAAGCGCGACGCCGTTCGTGCCGGTCCCGGTGCTCATCGGAAAGACGGTTACCGGCCGCTCGAAGACCTCGGCGCACCTGCGCTGCATCGCCCGCGTGCAGTCGTCGTCGCCATACGGCGCCGCAGTGCCGCGGTTCGCAACCTG
>DATIRA010000373.1:0-10498 GCA_035470225.1 Steroidobacteraceae bacterium
GTATTCACTGCAAACGGAGATACTCATGAAGACGTCATTCGAACTCAATGCCGAGTTTCGCGACGCGCAGGGCAAAGGTGCGAGCCGCCGCCTGCGTCGCGAGAACAAGGTGCCGGCGATCCTGTACGGCGGTCATCGCGAGCCGCGCGCGCTGGCGCTGGATCAGAACAAGCTGATGCAGGCGCTCGACAACGAGCGCTTCTACTCGACGATCATCAGCATCAAGGTCGGCGATCTCACCCAGGCTGTGGTGCTGAAGGACGTGCAGCGGCATCCGGCGAAGAACCTGGTCCTGCACCTGGACCTGCAGCGCGTGCTGGAGGATGAGAAGATCCGGATGATGATCCCGATACACTTCAGGGGCGAGGGTGTCGCCCCCGGTGTGAAGAAGGGTGGCCAGATCTCCCACCTTCGCAACGAGATCGAGGTGAGCTGCCTGCCGAAGGACCTGCCCGAGTACCTCGATGCGGACCTGTCCGCGCTCGACATGAACCAGATGCTGTACCTGGCGGATATCGCGCTCCCCGAAGGAGTCGAAATTCCGGAGCTGAGCCACGGCCGCAACTCGCCGGTGGCGTCCGTCCATCACGCGCGTGCCGAGGAGGTCGAGACTCCGGCCGCCGAAGCCGCCGCGGCCCCCAGCATTGTCACCGCGGCGCCGGCCGCGGCGGAGCCCGCAGGCGAAGCCAAGGGCGCGAAGGAAGCGAAGAAGTAACGGCGAGACCTGCCGTAGGATGCGGGCCGCCCGATCGGGCGGCCCCTTCTTTTTCGGGGAAGACTCATGGCTGGTACTCCGTTGCAGATCGTCGTCGGTCTCGGCAATCCCGGGCCGGAGCACCGCCTGACCCGCCACAATGCCGGCTTCTGGTTCGTCGACGCGCTGGCGCGCCGGCACGGCGCGCAGTTCCGGCCCCACTCCCGGTACCAGGGCGAGGTGTGTCGCCTGACCTCGCAGGGCCATGACCTCGTGCTGCTGAAGCCCCAGACCTTCATGAACCGCAGCGGACTCTCGGTGCGCTCGCTGCTCGACTATCTCAAGACGCCGGTCGCCGAGTTGCTGGTCGTGCACGACGACCTCGACCTGCCGCCGGGCGTCGCCCGCTTCAAGTTCGGCGGAGGCCACGGGGGGCACAACGGTCTGCGCGACACGATCAAGCACTGTGGCGCGGATTTCTGGCGCCTGCGGCTGGGGATCGGGCACCCGGGCGAGGCGGGCGAAGTTATCGACTACGTGCTGCAGCGTGCGAACCCGGTCGACGAAGAGGCGATCGTCGGCGCGGTCGGAGCCTCGCTCGAGGCGTTGGAAGTGTTTCTTCGGGACGGTTCCGAGCGGGCGATGCATCGCCTGCACACCGTCTCCGCGGCCGGGGAGGGCTGAGCGCCGATGGGGATCAAGTGCGGGATCGTGGGGCTTCCCAACGTCGGCAAGTCGACGCTGTTCAATGCGCTGACCGAGGCACAGAACGCGGCCGCGGAGAACTACCCTTTCTGCACGATAGATCCCAATGTCGGAGTAGTCCCGGTGCCCGATCCCCGCCTCGCGGTGCTCGCCGGCATCGTCAAGCCGGAGAAAGTCATACCGACGACCGTCGAGTTCGTCGACATCGCCGGGCTGGTGGCCGGGGCGTCCAAGGGCGAGGGACTGGGCAACAAGTTCCTGGCCCACATCCGCGAGACGGACGCGGTGGCGCACGTGGTGCGCTGCTTCGAGAACGACGACGTCGTGCACGTCGCCGGCAGGGTCGACCCGTCGAGCGACATCGCGGTGATCAACACCGAGCTCGCGCTGGCTGATCTCGACACGGTGGAACGTGCGCTGCAGCGGGCGGAAAAGGCCTCCAAGGCCGGTGACAAGGATGCCATCCGGCTGCGAGAGCTGCTCAGGCGCATGAGGGATCACCTCGATGCAGGCGGTCCGGCACGAACGCTGCCGGTCGAGCCGCCCGAGCGGGAGCTGCTGCGCGAGCTGCACCTGATCACGATCAAGCCACTGATGTACGTTGCGAACGTCGCCGAGGACGGTTTCCGCGACAATCCCCGGCTCGACGCGGTCCGGCGGCTGGGCGCGGCGGAGGGTGCCGACGTCGTGCCGGTTTGTGCCTCGATCGAGGCCGAGATCGCCGAGCTGGAGCCCGGCGATCGCGCGGCCTTTCTGGACGAGCTCGGGATCGATGAGCCGGGCCTGAACCGGGTGATCCGCGCCGCGTACCATATGCTCGGGCTGCTGACCTTCTTCACGGCGGGACCGAAGGAGGTACGGGCCTGGACGACTCACAAGGGTCACCTCGCGCCGCAGGCCGCCGGCGAGATCCACACCGATTTCGAGAAAGGCTTCATCCGGGCCGAGGTCATCGGCTATGAGGACTTCGTGTCCTGCCGTGGGGAGCTGGGGGCCAAGGAGGCCGGAAAGCTCCGGCTCGAGGGCAGGGATTACGTCGTCCGCGAGGGGGACGTGATGCACTTCCGGTTCAACGTCTGATCACAGGGTTGACTCGCTCAGCGCAGGCCCGGAGAATTTCCGCCCCCTCGTGGTGAGGTAGCTCAGTCGGTTAGAGCGAGGGATTCATAACCCCTAGGTCGGCGGTTCGATCCCGCCCCTCACCACCAGAACATCCCCCGTGGCCGACATCGACTCCAAGCTCGCGAACCGCATCCTGCTCGGCCTGCTGATCGGCGCGGCCGCCGGGGCGCTGACGCTCGCGGTCGGTAGCGTGCTGCCGCCGGTTCTCGAGGGCGCCCGGTGGCTGGCCACCAACCTGATGGATCCGCTCGGCCAGGTCTTCCTGCGGATGCTGTTCTTCGTCGTGATCCCGCTGGTCTTCGCCTCGCTCGCAAACGGCGTGGTGCAGCTCGGCGAGCTCGCACACCTCGGCCCGCTGGCCGGCCGCACCTTCGCGCTGTTCTTCGCGAACATGCTGATCGCGGCCGCGCTCGGGCTGCTGATGATGAACGTGCTCGCGCCAGGCTCGCGCCTCGACGATGCGACCTCCGAGCGACTGATCGCCGAGTACGCAGGCGAGTCCAGGCAGCACATGGAAACCCGCGCCAAGCAGCCGGAGATCACGCCCGCGACGGTTGTCGACATGTTCATGCCGCGGAACCTGTTCGGCGCGGTCGCCGGTAATCAGCGCTCCTCGCTCGGTGAAGTCCTGCCGCTGATCGTGTTCGCGATACTGGTCGGGGCGGCCGGACTGCAATTCAGCAAGGGACGGCGGCGACGGATCCAGCAGTCGCTGGAGACCGTGACGGACCTGATGACCGGCATCGTGCATTTCGCCCTCCGGCTCGCGCCCTACGCGGTGCCGGCGATGATCTTCAGCGTCGTGGTCAAGGTCGGCGTGGACATCCTGCTCGCACTGGGACTGTTCGTGGTCGGCTGCCTGGCGATGCTGCTGCTGCACCTGTTCGGCACGATGTCGATCTGGCTGAGGTTCCTCGCGCGCCGCAATCCGATCGAGTTCTTCCGGCTGATCAAGGACGTGTTGATCACAGCTTTCACGACCAGCTCGAGCGGCGCGACGCTGCCGACCGCACTGGCCGCGGCGCGTGGGCGACTCGGCATCTCACCGTCCACGGCCGGCTTCGTGCTGCCGCTGGGTGCGACGATGAACATGGCAGGGACGGCCCTGTACGAGGGCTGCGTGGTGCTGTTCGTCGCGCAGGTGTTCGGCGTCGATCTCAACCTTGCTCAGCAGGCGACGCTGGTGTTCCTGGCGGTGCTGAGCGCGGTCGCGGTCGCCTCGATTCCGGGCGGCTCTCTGCCGCTGATCGCCGGTCTGCTGGCCGCCTTCGGCGTTCCGCCGGAAGGCATAGGCATCATCCTCGGCGTGGACCGAGTACTGGACATGACGCGCACGATGACCAACGTCGGGGGCGACCTCGTGACCGCGACGGTCGTGGACGAGAGCCAGCGGGCACGCCTCATGCAGTCAGCAGGCTGAGTGCCCTTTCCGCGGCGTCCGGGCGCGTCGTGTCCACCTCGACCACCAGCGGCCTTTCGATATCTGTGAACTCCTCGCGCCAGCCCGCCTGGCGCTCGAGAACGTCGAGGCCGGCCTCCGAGGCGTCCCGGCGCTCACGCTGCCGGCTCGAGATCCTCTGGCGCAGTACGCTGGCCGGAGCCGTGCAGTACAGGATGTGCGGCGTGGCGCCGAGTTCGCGTGCCAGCTCGAGCATCGCGGCGCGCTCGTCGGCCCGCAGGAACGCGGCATCCACGATCAGGTTCTCACCGCCCCGCAGGCACCCCTTCGCGCAGTCCCGCAGCCGGCGGTAGGTCCGCTCGTTGAACTCGCGCGTGTAGAGTCCGCCACCGGGCATCGAGCGCGAGTCCGCCAGCGGTCCGAGTCCGGCGAGACGTTTGCGCTCCACGTCGGAACGAACGTGCAAGGCGTCGAGCTGCGGCGCCAGCGCGCGCGACAGCCAGGTCTTGCCCGAGCCGGACAGTCCGCAGGTCAGGATCAGTCTCGGGGCCGGCTCCTGGGCGCGGTCCCGCGAGTAGTCGAAGTAGCTGCGCAGCTCGCGTCCCGCGGCGACTGCCGCTCGGGAATCCGTCGCATGCTGGCCGGCGCGAAGCGCAGCGACCTTCGCTCGCACCAGCGCGCGGTAGGCCTCGTAATAGCGCAGCAAGGCCAGCCCGGGATAGTCGCCCAGCGTCGTGGTCCAGGCATCGAGGACCGTGCGACGCAGGTCCCTGCGACCCCGCACGGCCAGGTCCATCGTCAGGAATGCAACGTCGTTGACGACGTCGATGAAGCGCAGCGCCGGATCGAACTCGATGCCGTCGAAAGGCGTGAGCCGGCCGCCCCAGCGCACGATGTTCGCGCAGTGAAGGTCCCCGTGGCACTCGCGCACCCAGCCTGCCTCTCGACGCTCCTCGATCAGCGCCGCCACTCGCTGGAACATTGGTGTAAGCGCGGTCCGGAGGCGATCGACGTGCTGGCGCGATACGCTCCGCTGCTGCATGTCTGCCAGATGCGAGAAGTTGTCCAGTGTGATCCCGTGCACGCGCCCCGGACGGCCATAATCACTGGAGGGTGGCGCGTGCCCGGCACCTGCATGGAAGCCGCCGACGAACTCGCCCAGCGCGGTCAGTTCTTCAGGCTCAACCGCGCCGGACCGCAGCAGCACGTCGAGTTCCTGGCTGCGATCGAACTGTCTCATCCGCACTGCGAACTCGTCGGCGTCCTCGAGCCCGACGCCGATCTCGACCGCACCGCGCCTGCGCGCGATCCCGACGACATCGAGATAGAGGTCCGGGGCATAGCGCCGGTTCAGGCGCAGTTCCTGCTCGCAGAAGGTCCGGCGCGCAGCCGGGTCCGAGTAGTCCAGGAAGCTCAACTTCAGCGGCTTCTTGATCTTGTACGCGTAGGGCCCGGTCAGCAGCACCCAGGACACGTGGGTTTCGACACGGCGGATCGGTTCCTCGACCGCGTGCGGATAGCACTCCGGCCTGAGCAGGGCCTCGATCAGCGCGTCGTCGCGGTCTCGTCTGCCCATGCCGGCGTCGCCTCCGCCGTGCCGTCGGAAATGTGTCGATCGCGGCGGATTCGCCGCTGGACGATGATTCTCGACAGTGTAACCTTGAAGCTGTACGGGCGCGGACCTGCGGGCAATACCTATGTTCGCCGCAGTGCCGAGTCCTAAATTGGAATTGTCCTGAGCGATTTCAGAGAAGGACAGAACAGTGACCATCCCCGTCCAGATCACATTCCGACACATGGATTCCTCAGCTGCGGTCGAGACGCGGGTTCGCGAACTCGCCGACCACCTGGGCGTATTCAGCGACCGGATACAGTCGTGCCGCGTCGTAGTCGACTCGCCGCATCGGCACCACAGTCACGGCAAGGTGTTCAACGTCAAGGTGCAGCTTGCGCTGCCCGGCGAGGACGTCGTAGTGGACATGGAGCGGCCGCAACGCGACGGTCACGAGGACGTGTACGTCGTGATCCGCGACGCATTCGAGGCGGCGGAGCGGCAACTGAAACAGCGCATGGCGGCGCTGCGTGGCGAGCAGAAGCTGCGGGAAAAGCTGGTTTGAAAAACTGACCGACTGACCGGCCCGACCGGTCGGGGATGCGCGCGATGGGCCACTGGCAGCACTTCGCGCACGGCGCGGACATCGGTGTCCGCGGGCACGGTGCGACACAGGCCGAGGCGTTTGCCGAGGCGGCCCTGGGGCTGACGGCGGTGGTCACGGATCCGGCCGGCGTGCGGCCGCTGCGGACGGAGTCGCTGCGTTGCGAGGCCCCCGATCCGGAGTTGCTGCTCTACGAGTGGCTGAACGCTCTGGTGTTCGAGATGTCCACGCAGCGAAGTCTTTACTCCAGGTTCGACCTGCACATTCGGGACGGACGGCTCGAGGCTGCGCTTGCGGGCGAACCCGTCGACGTTGCCCGGCACGAGCCCGCCGTCGAGGTCAAGGGCGCGACGATGACGGAGCTCGCGGTGCGAAAGGATGAAGCCGGCGGCTGGACTGCGCAGTGCGTGCTGGACGTGTGAGGCCGGCGCATGGAACTGTCAGGCATTGAACGCGAGTCCGACCATCGCTGGGTCATTCGCCCGGTCGGCCCGATGCGTGTGCCAGCGGTGCTGTATGCGGACGCGTCGCTGATACGGGACATGGACGAGAAGGTCCGCGAGCAGATCTGCAACGTCGCGACGCTGCCCGGTATCGTCGGTGCGGCCTACGCGATGCCGGATGCGCACTGGGGATACGGGTTCCCGATAGGCGGCGTCGCGGCGTTCGACGCGGACCAGGGGGGGATCGTGTCGGCGGGCGGTGTCGGCTTCGATATCTCATGCGGGGTTCGCGCACTGCTGACGAACCTCGACAGGGACCAGGTCACCGCGGTCCAGAAGAGGCTCGCCGACGAGCTGGCACGCGCCATCCCTGCAGGTGTCGGCAGCACGGGTCGAATCCACCTGTCGGAATCAGAGATGGACGCGATGCTGCTCGGCGGCGCGCGCTGGGCGGTGGAGCGTGGCTACGGCCGGGCGGAAGATCTCGAGTACATAGAGGAGCGCGGCTGCATCGACGGCGCCGGGCCGGCTGCAATTTCGGCGCGCGCGCGCATGCGCCAGCGTGACCAGATGGGCACGCTCGGCTCAGGCAATCACTATCTCGAGGTCCAGTGGGTCGCGGAGATCTTCGATCAGCGGATCGCGGCGGGTTTCGGGCTCTCGGCCGGGCAGGCCGTGGTCAGCATTCATTGTGGCTCGCGCGGCCTGGGCCATCAGATCGGCACCGACTTCCTGCGCGACATGGCGGTCGAGGCCCCGCGGCACGGCATCTCGCTGCCGGATCGCGAGCTGGCCTGCGCGCCGATCCGATCGGAGCTCGGTCGGCGTTACCTCGAGGCGATGCGCGCAGCAATGAATTGTGCGCTGGCCAACCGGCAGATTCTGACGCACCTTGCCCGCGAGTCCTTCCTCCGGATCCTTCCCGGGTCGAGACTCGACCTGCTTTACGACGTATCGCACAACATCTGCAAGGAAGAAGTGCACGAGCATCAGGGCAGACGACGGCGGCTCCACGTGCACCGCAAGGGCGCGACGCGCGCCTTCGGGCCGGGCAACCCGGCGATTCCCCAGGCACTCCGGGAGTTCGGCCAGCCGGTGCTGATCGGCGGCTCGATGGGTACCGCCTCGTACGTGTTGGCGGGAACCGAGAGCGGCGAACGCCGCTCGCTCAGCTCCGCCTGTCACGGCGCGGGGCGCAGCATGTCCCGGCATGCGGCTACTCGGCGCTGGCGTGGCCGGGAGCTGGTGGACGAGCTGGCCGGGCGTGGCGTGCTGATCCGCAGCCCATCGCTGCGCGGTGTCGCCGAGGAGGCGCCCGGCGCCTACAAGAGCGTCGAGCAGGTCGTGGACGTTGCCGAGCGGGCGGGGCTGGCGCGCAAGGTCGTGCGCCTGGAGCCGCTCGTCTGCATCAAGGGGTGAAGCGATGAGCGCACCGCTGTTGTTCGCGCCACAGGCCAGCCGGATGTTCGGGGAGCGAGTCGCCGCGGCGCTGGGCATCGAGCTCGCGCCGCTCGAGGAGCGCGAGTTCGACTTCGGGGAGCACAAGGCCCGCCCGCTCGTGTCGGTTCGCGACGGTCATGCATATGTCATTCAGTGCCTGGCCGGTGATCACGACTCCAGCGCCAATGACCGGCTCTGCAGGCTGCTGTTCCTGGTAGCAACGCTGAAGGACTGCGGCGCCGCGCGAGTCACCGCATGCATTCCTTACCTCGCCTATGCGCGCAAGGACCGACGCACCAAGGAGCGTGATCCGGTGACGCAACGGTACGTCGCTCAGCTGCTCGAGGCCGCCGGCACGGACCACCTGCTCACGTTGGAGGTGCACAACCTTGCAGCATTCGAGAACGCGTTTCGGTGCCCGGTCGACCACCTCGAGTTCGCGCCGCTGCTGGCCGGGCGACTGGGCCGCGATCCGGCGGCCCGGCCGACCGTCGTCGTGTCGCCGGACATCGGAGGCGCGAAGCGGGCGCAGAGGCTGAGGGAAATCCTGGCCGCGCGCAGCGGCGAGGAGGTCGGGCTCGCCTTCCTCGAGAAGCGGCGCAGCAGCGGTGTCGTGAGCGGTGATCGGCTGGTCGGCGAGGTGGCGGGCTCGCGCGCCGTGATCGTGGACGATCTCGTCAGCTCGGGCACGACGATCGTGCGTGCCGTGAACGAATGCCGCCGTGCCGGCGCAGCGCGCGTCGAGGCAGCGGCGGCGCACGGCGTGTTCAGCGCAGAGTCCGCCCGGATACTCGCCGAGCACAGCCCGGACCGGCTCCTCGTCAGCGATTCGATACTGCCTGTGCGCCTCGACGACGAGGGTTGGCGAAGTCGCCTCGAGGTGCTGCCAGCCTCGTCGATGTTCGCCGAAGCGATCCGGCGTCTCGAGTCCGGCGGCTCGGTCGTTGAGCTCAGGGAACTCGAGCCGCGGCGTGCGGTGACGCCGGCGGCAGAGCCTCGCTGAGGGCGATCTCGAGGTAACGCCGCGCTCGCGCGCGCCACGCGTCGGGCGTGTCGCCGTCCGGTTCCTCGGCGCGCCACAAGTACAGCTTGGCGCGGGTGGCCGCGCGATGGCTCCGGTACCAGGCGAGCAGCCGGTCGGGCGCCGCGTCGCCGAGACGCCCGAGGCACTCCCGCCGCAGCCAGCTGCCCAGGCCAGCGTGACCGCTGAAGGCGCACTCGAGCTCGAAGAAGCAAAGCTCCTCGGCGCGGTCCATGATCCGCAGCTCGCGGTCGAACTCCAGGCAATCGATGATCGCCGGCGGATCGCCGAGGTAGAAGTGCTCGGGGCGCAGGTCCCCGTGTCCTTCGACGACACAGCCGGCGCTCGCGCGTTCGGCCAGCAGCAGGCGCTGGTGCTCGATGCCGCTAAGCTGCCGGTCGCGCAGCAGCGCGGCATCGCGCAAGCCCGCGTCCTCCAGTACCTGTCGATTGGCCTCGACTTGCTCGGCGAGCCTCGCGCCCAGTTCTGAAGGATCGCCGAGCGCCGACGGCGAGCTGCGGTAGAAACCGGCAAGCAGGTCGGTGATCCGCTGCATTCCGTCACCGATGTCGGCGCCGCGGGCGAGCATCGAGTCGAGCAGCAGGCCACGGTCCAGCCTCAGCATCTTGACCAGCCATTCCACGGCCTCTCCGCTTCCGCCTAGCTCGAGCCCGCCGTCCGTTCGGGTGGCGAGCGGAACGGTTCCGAGATAGACGTACGGTGCGAGGCGCCGGTTGAGGAGAACCTCCTGCTCGGAGTCGAGTCGGCGCGCCTCCAGCGTGCTGTAGTCCATCGTGTCGCGGCGAACGGGCTTGCGAAGCTTGTAAGCATGGCGCCCGATCAGAAACACCCACGCGAAGTGCGTCTCGAGCACCTCGTCGCCCGGGCCGCGGAGCGTGTTCAGGAACTCGAGCTTCTGTTGCAGGGTCGGCATCTGTCGCCCGCCGAGAATACCACCTAGGTAATTGCGCCAATGACAGCCTCGGCCGCGCGGTGGAACACTTAGGGCCGGGTGTCTGAGGCGCTCCGTGATGCGCAGGTACGCCAATCGCAGCGACGCTGGCAGAGAGCTGGCGGCGGCCCTCGAGCGGGGCCATGATCTCGAGAACGCAATCGTGCTCGGCCTGCCGCGCGGAGGCGTGCCGGTCGCATACGAGATTGCGCAGGCGCTGTCGCTGCCGCTCGATGTCCTGGTCGTGCGCAAGCTCGGCGTCCCTGCACAGCCGGAGCTCGCGATGGGGGCGGTGGCGAGCGGTGGCGCCGTGGTCTGGAACGAGGATGTGCTGCGATTCCTGCCCATCGGGGATGAAGAACGGGATCGCGTCATCGCCAGGGAGCGCGCGGAACTCGAGCGCCGGGAGCTCGCTTACCGGGGTCGACGTCCGTCGCTTGCGTTGTCCGGACGGGTCGTAATACTGGTGGACGACGGGTTGGCCACCGGCGCAACAATGGAAGCCGCAGTCCGTTCGGTCCGGCAGCTCGGTGCCGGGCGGGTGATCGTAGCCGTTCCGGTCGCGG
>DATIRA010000374.1:0-1802 GCA_035470225.1 Steroidobacteraceae bacterium
TGGCCCGTGTGCTGCTGCAGGGCCTCGAGGCGACGGCATGGCTGGCCGAGGACGGCTCGATCAGCATCGAGCGCCTGTTCGCGCCGCCAGAAACCCAAGCGAATCAGGACGTCGCCAGCGAGACCGCGGCAGAGGATCCGGACGCGCAGCGGCCGGCAGCCGCGGCCGACCAGCAACCCGCCGCCGCGACATCGCCGGAGGCCGAGTGGGCTGTCAACGTCGCGGCGCTGGAGGTGAATGAGGCTTCGGTCCGCTTCGAGGACCGCTACATTGCCCCGGTCACGCCGTTCTCGTTCGCACCGGTCAACGTAAAGCTCGAGGGCCTCAGCCTCGATCTTTCGAAGCCGCTGCCGATCGAGCTCACGGCCAGGGTCAACGATCACGTACCGCTGAAGATCCAGGGCACGTTCACGCCCGATCCGCTGGCCGCGGATCTCGGGGTCAACCTGAGCGATGCGCGGATGCAGATCCTGCAGCCATACATATTGCCGCTCGCGGACCTGACCATCCGCGACGGGAAGTTGAAGGCCGACGGCCGGCTCCGGCTGCTGCCACCGGAGGCCGACGGGCCCGAGCTCGCGTTCGACGGCGACATTTCGGTACGGGGCTTCAAGTCCACCGACAACGCACTCGACGAGGACTTCGTCAACTACGAGCTGCTGGAACTCAGCAAGCTCCGCTATGCGATGGCGCCCGACGCGCTCAGCATCGATCGGGTCCTGCTGCGCAAGCCCTATGCGCGCGTGATCCTGAGCGAGAACCAGGTGCTGAACATCGCCGCGGCGCTCGACCCGGAGGGCACTGCCGCGGCCGTCAGGGAGCGCGAGGCCGCCGCGGACGCAGAAGCAGCGCAGCAGCAGCGACGCAGCGACTCCGATGGCCGCAAGGCCGGCAAGCGCAGGCAGAAGCCCGCCGACAACGGCGCCGCTGCTGCTACTCCGGCGCCGCAGCTCGCCGAGAGTGGAATGCCGATCCGTGTCCGCGAGGTGCGGATCGAAAACGGGCAGATGAATTACTCGGACTTCTTCATCGAGCCGAATTTCTCCGCCGACATCAAGCAGCTGAATGGAACCATCAAGGGCCTGTCCTCGGATCCGAACGCGCGGGCAAAGATCACGCTCGAGGGGAAGCTCGGCGAGTTCTCGCCGGTGACGATCAGCGGCGAGTCCCAGCCGTTCGCGTTCGATCGCTACACCGACATCCAGATGCGTTTCGAGGACATCCCGCTGCCGGTGCTGAACCCATACTCCGGCACCTTCGCGGGCTTCAACATCGCGAGCGGCATGCTGACGACCGAGCTGGCCTACCACATCGAGAACCGTGCACTCGATGCCGACCACCACGTCGTGATCGATCGTCTCCAATGGGGCGAGGCCACCGGCAGCAAGAAGGCCGTGACGCTGCCGATCAGGCTCGCCACGGCGCTCCTTAAGGACGCGAACGGCGTGATCGACCTCGACATCCCGGTCAACGGCACGCTCGACGATCCCGAGTTCCGGATCGCGCCGATCGTCTGGCAGATCGTCAGGAACCTGATCGTCAAGGTGGTCTCGGCGCCGTTCAAGTTCCTGGGCTCGCTTTTCGCCGGCGCCGAAGAGGCCAAATTCGTTGATTTCGCGCCCGGCGACGCGACGTTGCCGCCGGCATCGGCGCAGAGCCTGCAATCGCTGGCGCAGGCCCTGGTCCAGAAACCCGCGCTCAAGTTGGACGTGCCGATCGGCACCGTGGCGGAACTCGACGCGCCGGTGCTGGCCGAGCGTCGCTATGAGACGGAGCTGCGGGCGGAACTGCAGAAGCAGACG
>DATIRA010000375.1:0-3572 GCA_035470225.1 Steroidobacteraceae bacterium
ACGAGCTCGTTGAGCGAATCAAGCCGGCCGTCCGGCGCACGATGCGCCCGGAAGTCCTCGGCGGCCTCGGTGGCTTCGGCGCGCTGGTCGAGGTGCCGCTGGAGAAGTACCGCCGGCCGGTCATGGTATCCGGCACGGACGGCGTCGGAACGAAGCTGCGACTCGCGATTGAGACCGGGCGACACGACACGATCGGAATCGACCTGGTCGCGATGTGCGCGAACGACGTGGTCGTGCAGGGAGCCGAGCCGCTGTTCTTCCTCGATTACTACGCGACCGGCAAGCTGCGGGTCGACGTGGCCGAGCAGGTGATCGGCGGGATCGCCGAGGGCTGCGCCCGGGCGGGCTGCGCGCTGGTCGGCGGCGAGACAGCGGAAATGCCCGGCATGTACGCCGGCGAGGACTACGACCTTGCAGGCTTCTGCGTCGGATTGGTCGAGAAGGACTCGATCATCGACGGCTCGCGCGCGTGTGCCGGGGACGCGGTGATCGCGCTGCCCTCCTCCGGGCCGCACTCGAACGGCTATTCACTGATCCGCAAGCTGCTCGCGGTAAGCGGTGCGCGAGCCGACACGGAGCTGGCAGGCCGACCCCTGCACGACTGGCTGCTCGAGCCCACCCGCATCTACGTCCGGGCCGTGCTGGCGCTGCTCGCCGAGGTCCCGGTCACGTCCATCGCGCACATCACCGGCGGTGGGATCACCGGCAACATTCCGCGCGTGCTGCCGCCGGGGATCGAGGCCTGCCTGGACCTTCGCGACTATCCGCGGCCGGTCGTCTTCGACTGGCTGCAGCAGGCTGGCAGGATCGAGCGTGACGAGATGCTGCGCACGTTCAACTGCGGCGTCGGCATGACCATCTGCGTGCCGGATGCCGAGACGGATCGCGCCATCGAAATCCTGCGGCGGGCCGGCGAGCAGCCCCGTCGGATCGGCGAGCTGCGCGTCGTCGTTCTCGTCTCAGGACGCGGCAGCAACCTGCGCGCGATCGCCGGGGAGACCGCGGCTGGCCGGCTGCGCATCGAGATCGCCACGGTGCTGAGCGACCGAGAGGATGCGGCCGTCCTCGACTGGGCCGCGTCGGCCGGGCTGCGCTGCGAGACGCTGACGCCAGGGAACTTCCCCGACCGCGACGGCTACGACCGCGCGCTCGCGGAGCGGGTCGAGCATTTCCGCCCCGGACTCGTCGTGCTGGCCGGATTCATGCGCATCCTGTCGCCGGTCTTCGTCGATCGCTTCGAAGGTCGGATGCTGAACATCCACCCCTCGCTGCTGCCCCGGCACAGGGGGCTGCATACCCACCGACGGGTGCTCGAGGCCGGCGACCCCGCGCACGGCGCGAGCGTGCACTTCGTGACGCGTGAACTCGACGGTGGCCCGGTAGTCATACAGGCCAGGCTCGCGGTACGCGACGGGGAGGACGAGAGCGATCTAGCGACCCGCGTGCTGGCCCAGGAGCACCGTATATATCCGCAAGCGATCGGATGGTTCGCCGCGGGCCGGCTCGAGTACCGTGACGGCACCGCCTGGCTGGACGGTCGACGCCTGGACCGTCCGGTGGTCGTGGAGGAAGACGATGAATTACCCGCATAGGCCGCTGGTGGCCGCGCTGACCCTGCTCTGCATGACGGCGGCGTCGGCTCAGACCGGCGGGCCCGGCAGCACGCCCGGCACCGCTGCTGCAGCCGCGCTGCAGCCTTACAAGGCCCGCTACCAGGTCGGCTACAAGGCGCTGAGTGGCGGACAGATCGAGGCGACCTTGAAGCGGGGGTCGAGCCCCGGTCGCTGGATCTACGAAACGCACGCGTTCCCGAACGTGATCGGCAGGATCGCCGTCAGCCCCAAGGCGCGCGAGCACAGCACGATGGAGCTCGTCGCGGGCGGCATGCGTCCACTCAGCTACGAGTTCGACGACGGATCAGCGGACGCCGACCAGGACGTGCAACTCCGCTTCGCCTGGTCTGCGCTGAAGGTCAGCGGTCGCGCCGACGGCAAGGACTTCACGCTGGACATCAAGCCGGGGACCCAGGACACGGCCTCGGTGCAGGCCGCGATGATCGCCGCATTGTTGGCTGGCCGCGAGCCCGCGGGCTTTCCGATAGTCACCGGCAGCAAGCTGCGTGACTACCGGTACTGGTCGGAAGGCAAGGCGACGGTGACCACGCCGCTCGGCAGCTACGAGACGGTCATCTGGGCCAGCCAGCGCAATGGCTCGGATCGAATCGCGAAGGTCTGGCACGCTCCCGCTCTCGGCTACCTGCCGGTGCAGGCGATCCAGTTCCGCAAGGGCAAACAACTGGTCCAGATGAAGCTGGTCGCGCTGGAGCGCTAGGCGGGCGCCGGCTATGCCTTCGGCAGCGTGACGCCCTGCTGGCCCATGTACTTGCCGCCGCGATCGCGATAAGAGACCTCGCAGACCTCGTCCGACTCGAAGAACAGCATCTGCGCCACGCCCTCGTTCGCGTAGATCTTCGCCGGCAACGGCGTCGTATTCGAGAACTCCAGCGTGACGTGGCCCTCCCACTCGGGCTCGAGCGGCGTCACGTTGACGATGATGCCGCAGCGCGCGTAGGTCGACTTGCCGAGACAGACGGTCAGCACGTTGCGGGGAATGCGGAAGAACTCGACGGTGCGAGCAAGCGCGAACGAGTTCGGCGGGATGATGCAGACGTCGCCCTTGACGTCCACGAACGAGCCGATGTCGAAGTTTTTCGGGTCCACGATCGTCGAATTGATGTTCGTGAACACCTTGAACTCGTTCGCGCAGCGCACATCGTAGCCGTAGCTCGAGGTTCCGTAGGAAACGATGCGCTGGCCTTTGACCTCGCGGACCTGGCCCGCCTCGAACGGCTCGATCATCCGCTGGCCCTCGGCCATGCGCCGGATCCACCGGTCGGACTTGATGCTCACGCTCAGGTTTCCTCGACCGTGATCTTGGGAAAGGCCGGTCCGGCGGCCGCGGACAACGACAGTCGCGCGGCACTGCGCCTCGCCGTATCCAGGTACGCGCGCCCGATCCGGCTGTCGGGCTCGGTGACCACGGTCGGTCGTCCTGAATCCGTCTCCTCCCGGATGCGGATGTCGAGCGGCAGCTGCCCGAGCAGCGTCACTCCGTACTGCTCCGCCATCCGTGCACCGCCGCCGGAGCCGAAGATCGGCTCCTCGTGACCGCATTTCGAGCAGACGTGGGTGCTCATGTTCTCGACCACGCCGAGCACCGGGACCGAGACCTTCTGGAACATCCTGAGGCCCTTGCGCGCGTCGAGCAGCGCGATGTCCTGCGGGGTGGTCACGATGACCGCTCCGCTGACCGGCACGCGCTGCGACAGCGTGAGCTGGATGTCGCCGGTGCCGGGCGGCATGTCGACGATCAGATAGTCGAGTTCGCCCCAGGCCACGTCGGTGAAGAGCTGCTGGATGGCCTTGTGCAGCATGGGGCCACGCCAGACCACTGCCTCGCCCTCAGGCATGAGAAAACCCATGCTGATCACCTGAACGCCGAAAGCTTCGAACGGGACCATCTTTTCCCCTTCTATGCGTGGCTGGCCGGAGAGGCCGAACATCATCGGGATA
>DATIRA010000376.1:0-2357 GCA_035470225.1 Steroidobacteraceae bacterium
GGCCGCGACCGCGTAGGCCGCGCCGACCCGGAACACGTTCCGGCGCTTCAGTTCTTCGAAAAAGGACATCTGGTTTGTGTCGTCGGCGCGGGTCGCTGGCGTCAGGGGCTGGCGCGAATGGTACTTTGAAAACGGCCCGGTGGCGGGACGGATCGGCTACTTCGTCGAGTGCAGCCCGAACATATTGCCCTCGGTATCGAACGCCAGGACGATGAACCCGTAAGGCCCGATGGACATCTTGTCCCGCATCACGCGCCCACCCGCAGCGCCGATGCGCGCACCCTCGACACCGCAGTCCTCGCAGCCGAAGTAGACCAGCGTGCTGTTGCCTCCCGACGGAACTCCGGCGGCCTTGACCAGCGCTCCCGAGCTGCCGGGCACGGCGGGATCGCCCGGGAACCCCCACATCTCGAGCTCGGTGGCATCCGGCCCGTCCAGGCGAGCGAGCTTCACCGCGAGCACCTGTTCATAGAAGCTCCTCGCCCGGTCCATGTCCTGGACGTAGATCTCGAACCAACGCACGGGATTGCTGCTCATGACTGGTGCCCCCTGTTCACGGATTCGCCTGGGCGGCGCCCGTCCTGCGCGGAGCCTACGCCTTCCCGGCAGAGTTCCGCTACCGGCCCGGCCAAGGGTGCCGGCGGCCAAGGGTGCCGGTGTTACGGTTTCAGTTTTCGTTAGTGCGCGAAGCCGGCGAAATTGCGGCGGGCGCGGCGAGCCTCGTCCGACCATGATCCGGCGATCCTTCAGTCGCGGATCACCCGATGCCACGCCAGCGTCGTGTCCACCTGCCCGGCGGTCTGTACCACGCCATCCTGCGAGGCAATCACCACCGCGCCATCTTCGACGACGGCGATGACTATCTCAGCTTCGAAGGCTTCGTGTCGGATGCGATGGAACGCTACGGAGCGAGCCTGTTCGCCTACTGCTGGATGACCAACCACGTTCACCTGGCCGTCCGGATTGCCGAAGCGCCGCTCGGGGCCGTGATGAGCGTTATCGCCTCACGCTACGCCCGGGCGAAGCAGCGCGCGCTGGCAACGACCGGCCACCTGTTCGAGCGCCGCTACCGGGCGCGGCTGATCGACGCCGATCGCTATCTGCTCGCGCTCGTGCGCTACATTCACCTCAATCCGGTCCGGGCACGCATGGTGGCGGGACCTGGCGATTATCGATGGAGCAGCCATCACGCCTATCTCGGAGCGCCCTGCCCGGTCTGGCTGCACATCGAGCCGGTTCTCGGCGCACTCGGCCCATCGGTCGATGCGGCCCGTGCGGCCTACCGACGGTTCATGGCCGCGGCACCCCCGGTCACGGAGCGCACGGAACTGAGCCCGGTCGCGCCTTCGTCGCGGAAGAACCGTTCCAAGCGCGACCCACGGGCGGTTCATGCGCCTGTACCGGGCCGCACGAGGTCGCCACGGACGCTTGATGACATCGCCTCGGAAGTCGCACGGGCCCATGACATCACGACGGACGATCTCCGCTCCGCGCGACGATCCCGCCCATTGGTGCGGGCGCGCGTCGAGGTCGCGCGGCGTGCGCTGCTTGAAGGCGTCGCGAACCTGTCGCAGATCGCTCGCTACCTCAACCGCTCGCCGTCAACCGTAAGTGACCTCTTGTACGGCCACGACCGGGCTGCGGCTACCGCAACCGAAAAACCGTAACACCGGCACCATTTTCAGGGGCCTGCTAGCATCCCGCCCATGATCAAGGCCCTGCTCAATCATGCGCGGTACATCGTGATCGTGGCGGTGGCGGGCTCGCTGCTCGCCTCGCTCGCGCTGATCGTCTACGGCGGCATCGAGGCCGTCGTGCTGGTGGTCGATGCGATTCGAGCCGCGACCGTCAGCGCCAAGGGCGCCAAGATGCTCGCGCTGTCGTTCATCGAGGTCGTCGACCTGTTCCTGCTGTGGACGGTCTTCCTGATCATCGCGCTGGGTCTCTATGAGCTCTTTATCAGCAGCGACCTGAAGCTGCCGGGCTGGCTGGTCATTCGAACGCTCGATGACCTGAAGAACAAGCTCGTTGGCGTCGTGATCGTGGTGCTCGCGGTGCTGTTCCTCGGCAACGTGGTGACATGGGATGGCGAGCGCGACCTGCTTGGCTTCGGCACGGCCGTCGCATTGGTCATCGCTGCACTGACCTGGTTCCTGAAGTCTGCGGCCAGGAAGCCTGCTGGCAAGAGCCGGAGCGGTGAGGCGGGAGCGTCGGGGAACGATCCCAGCCCCCGCCCCTGACAGCCGGCGGAGTCCACCGGAGCGTGTGCGCAGCGCTGATACGGATACGCGCCCGGCTCAGCGACCCTTTCGCGCCCTGGTTGCGCTCGAGCCGTCCTCCGGCCGCTCCATCACCTT
>DATIRA010000377.1:0-4769 GCA_035470225.1 Steroidobacteraceae bacterium
GGCGGCAAGCTATTTGCGGGAGTCCCGCCCGCGCCTTCGACAGGCGCTGGTGAAGCATGCCGGGGTTCATCCGTATCTGGCGAGCCACGTGCTGCGGACCGCCACCGAGCGCGCGCGCGTGCAGGGCTTGAAGCTGAAGCCGGCGACCGGCGACCTCGAGCAGTCCGTGCTGCAGATGCTCGAGCGCATCATCCTCGATACGCTGCTGCGCGACCGCGAGGACTTCGCGCTGTGAGGAGACTCCGGGTGCTGGTGCTGGTGCACGAGTCGCTCGTGCCGCCCGAGAAACTCGACGGCTACACTGAGCAACAGGTGGACGAGTGGCGCTCGGAGTACGACGTCCGGTCCACGTTGCAGGCGATGGGCCACCAGGTGCTGATGCTCGGCCTGGGCGACAATCTCGCCGACCTTCGCAATGCCATCGTCGACTGGCAGCCGGACATCGCGTTCAACCTGCTGGAGGAGTTCCAGGGCATCGTGACCCACGACCAGCATGTCGTGTCGTTCCTGGAGCTGATGCGGCAGCCATACACCGGCTGCAACCCCCGGGGAATGATGATTTCGCGGGACAAGGTCCTGTCGAAGCAGGTGCTTAGCTATCACCGGATCCCCACGGCACGCTTCGCGCTGTTGCCGCGTGGACGCAGGTTCAACGCGCCGAGGCGGCTCCAGTTCCCGCTGTTCGTCAAGTCGGCGACCGAGGATGCCTCACGCGGAATTTCCCAGGCCTCGATCGTCAGGGACGCCGCGCGGCTGCGCGAGCGCGTCGAGTTCATACACGAGCAGACTGACTCCGACGCACTGGTCGAGGAGTACATCGAGGGACGCGAGCTCTACGTCGGCGTGATCGGCAACGAGCGGCTGACGAGCTACCCGATCTGGGAAATGGACTTCGGCACGCTGCCCGAGGTGATGGCCGGGATCGCGACCCGGAAGGTAAAGTGGGACCGCAATTACCAGGCCAAGCACGGTATCGCCACGGGTCCGGCCCGCGACCTGCCCGACGGCATGGATTCGCGGGTGGCGCGGCTCGCACGCCGGATCTACCGGGCACTCAGCCTGAGCGGCTATGCGCGTATCGACCTGCGGCTCGGGACGGACGGCAGCGTCTTCGTGCTGGAGGCGAACGCGAATCCGAACCTGGCTCAGACAGAGGATTTCTCGGTGTCCGCGCTGTCGGCCGGGGTCGGCTACGATGCGCTGCTCGGGCGCATCCTGCAGCTCGGCCTGGACTACCAGGTCGCCTGGCGACAGGCCTGAGTCGCGGGCGGCCCCCCGCTCAGGCGTGCTTCTCGGGACGGCCCTCGACAGTCACCTCGTACTCCGCGCCGCTCAACCACTCCTGCAGGTGCGGGTCCTGCAGTGCGAACTCGAAGTACTCCTGCGAAGCGGGGCTCATGCTGGCTCCGTAGGAGTAGAAGCGCAGCAGCACCGGCGCGAACATCGCGTCCGCCACGCAGTAGCCGCCGAACAGCCACGGTCCCGCGCTCTGGAAACGGGCGCGACAGTCCGACCAGATCGCATCGATCCTTGCGACGTCGGCCCGGCCGGCAGCGCCCAGCGGCACCTGCAGGCCGCGCGAAGTAGCGCGCATCGACCACTCGTTGCGCATTGCCTGGAAGCCAGCGTGCATCTCGGCGCTCACCGCGCGGGCTTCCGCCCGGGCAGTCCGCTCCCCGGGCCAGGCCCGACCGCCAACGAGCTCGTTCGCGTACTCGCAGATCGCGATCGATTCCCACACGCGCAACGGCCCATCGAGCAGGACCGGCACCCGGCGGCTCGGCGAGTACTGTGAAATCTCCCGGTCGAATTGCCCGGTATCCAGCGGCAGCCGGATTTCCTCGAACTCGATCCCCAGGTGCTTGAGCAGGATCCACGGCCTGAGCGACCAGGAGGACAGGGCCTTGTCACCGATGACCAGCTTGAGCACTTTCAGGGACCTCTCGCGCTCGATTGCTACAGCGTATGGCCGAGCCGCTGGAAGTGCGTGCGCTCGAATATCGTCTGGCAGTCGATGCAGCGACTCACGAACGGCACGGCTTCCAGCCGCTCCTGGTCGATGGCCCGGCCACAGCCGGCGCAGGTGCCGAAACTGCCGTCCGCAATGCGCTGCAATGCTGATTCGACGGCGCGCAGCTCCTCCAGGTCGCGGTCGATCTCGGCGAGGTTCACATCCACCATCAGGTCCGCGAAGGACTCGTCCTCGAGATCGTGGACCTGCTCCGCGATCTGCGCGTACTGCTCGGAGTCGCTGCGCAACAGGGTCTGCCGGATCTCCTCCCGCAATTCGCCCTCGCGGTGCTGAAGCCTGGAGCGCAGCCCTTGAATCCACTGTTTCCCGGGGTTCCCACCCATGATCCGCTTCCCGCCAGTTGAGCCGCCGCTAGCATTGACCGGCAGGCCGCTGGAACCAATAAGGGACTTGCGCAGCCCGGATGGGCGGAAAGCGTGAACCCTGGGCCGGTCCAGCTGTCACAATACGCGCCGAGACCAGGTCCTGATCCCGCCCCGGGCAGGGCATTCGTCAGCTAACCCGGAGAGGAGATGGAAATGGACAAGGACAAGACGACGACCCCGCGGCCCCGCAAAGCCCCAACCAAGAAGGCGCCAGCGACGAAGAAGGCCCCCGCCAAGGCCGCCGCGCCGCGCAAGACCGCGACAGGCACGGTGCGGCGCAAGCCGCGGGTCAGCGATTCTGCAACGACGTTGACGGTCGACGACCGGCTGCAGATGGTCCGGACGGCGGCATACTTCCGTGCGGAGCGGCGCGGGTTCGCGCCGGGCCACGAGGCCGAGGACTGGCTTGCGGCGGAGGCCGAAGTCGAGGCGCAGCTGGCGACCGTGACCCGCAGCCCTCGTGCCAGGAAGACCGCGAAGCCGACCGCTGAGTGAAGTCGGTCCGGCTGCGGTCGCAGGCCGGCCGGCCGGCAAGGCGAGGAGTGGCATGGATCACGGGCTGCGTTGCTGGAAGTGTGGTGTCTCGCTGGCTGATTACAGCCTCCCGCTGAGGCGCCTGGAGGAGTGCCGCAGCTGTGGCGCCGAGCTGCACGTCTGCCGGATGTGCGAGTTCTACGACACCGCTGTGGCGAAGCACTGCCGCGAGCCGGTGGCGGAAGAGGTCAAGGACAAAGGCCGCGCGAACTTCTGCGACTATTTCCGGCCGACGCCTGAGGCGTATCGGCCCGGTGAACTTTCGGCGGCCGACCGGGCCCGGGCCGAGCTCGAAGCGCTGTTCGGCAAGAAGTAGCGCGGACCGTCGGACTACCTGGAGAGATCAGCATATGCGATCGATTGCGGTGTGGATGCTCGGCGTGGCCGGGCTGGTGGTTTTCGAATCCGGCGTTCAGGCGGCGTCGGCGGACGAGGCGACGGTAACGGCGCGCCCCGGCATCTATGCCCCGTTCACGTTGAGCGCCGATCTCTCTGGTCTCAGCGAAAAAGAGCGGCAGATGCTCGGCCTGTTCATCGACGCGGCCGTGATCATGGACGGCCTGTTCTGGGAGCAGGCCTATCCCGGGGATCGCGACGAGCTGCTGAAGCGGATCGAGGATCCCGCGACGGCGCGCTTCGTCGAGCTCAACTATGGTCCCTGGGATCGGCTGGCGGGCAATGCACCGTTCGTGCCCGGCGTGGGAGCGAAGCCCCCGGGGGCTGGCTTCTACCCGCCGGATATGACCCGCGAGGAATTCGAGCAGGCAGATCTTCCAGGCAAGCAGAGCGAGTACACGGTGCTGCGGCGCGACGAGAAGGGCGCACTCGTCGTCGTGCCGTACAGCCGCGAGTGGCATTACCAGCTCGGTCGCGCCTCACGACTGCTCGATCAGGCCGCCTCGCTCGCCGAGGACCCCGGACTGCGGGCCTATCTCAGCGCGCGTGCCTCGGCGCTGATGTCGAACGACTATCGCGCGAGCGACCTCGCGTGGATGGACATGAAGGACAACCGCATCGACCTCGTGATCGGTCCGATCGAGACCTACGAGGACCGGTTGTTCGGCTACAAGGCGGCGTTCGAGGCCTACGTGCTGGTCAAGGACCTCGAGTGGAGCCGGAGGCTGGCCCGTTACGCGGCGATGCTCCCCGCACTGCAGCGGGGACTGCCGGTACCCGACAAGTACAAGGCCGAGACACCGGGGACGTCCTCGGACCTCAATGCCTATGAAGTCGTGTACTACGCCGGCGACTGCAATGCCGGGTCGAAGACGATCGCGATCAACCTGCCGAACGACGAGCAGGTCCAGCTGACCAAGGGCACGCGCAGACTGCAGCTGAAGAACGCGATGCAGGCCAAGTTCGATCGCATCATGCTGCCGATAGCCGGTGAGTTGATCGTGCCCGAACAGCGCCGGTACGTGACCTTCGACGCATTCTTCGCCAACACGATGTTCCATGAAGTCGCGCACGGGCTCGGGATCAAGGACACGGTCAACGGCCGGGGCAGCGTTCGCGACGCGCTGAAGGAGCTCGGCTCCGGGGTCGAGGAAGGCAAGGCCGACGTGCTGGGGCTCTACATGGTGACCGCGCTGCACGAGCAGGGCGAGCTCGCCGGGTCGCTGGAGGACTACTATGTGACGTTCCTGGCGGGAATCTTCCGCTCGGTTCGCTTCGGCGCGGCCTCCGCCCACGGCCAGGCCAACATGGTCCGGTTCAATTTCTTCGCCGACCGCGGAGCATTCGAGCGGGGCGAGGACGGTCTGTACCGCGTCGACATGAAAGCCATGCGCGCGGCCGTAGACGAGCTGTCCCGTACGATCCTGGTCTTGCAGGGCGAC
>DATIRA010000378.1:0-1928 GCA_035470225.1 Steroidobacteraceae bacterium
CCGCTGAGCTTCCGCCTGCAGAGGGGGCTGAGCGCCGCCGACCTCGCGCTGGTGACGCGCCAGCTGGCGACGCTGGTCAAGTCGGCGCTGCCGCTCGAAGAGGCGCTGCTCGCGGTGTCGCAGCAGACGGAGAAGCCCAGGGTCCGCAGCATCATCCTCGGCGTGCGCTCGAAGGTGATGGAGGGCCATACGCTTGCCGACGCAATGGCGGACTTCCCGAGCTCGTTCCCGGAGCTCTACCGCGCCACGATTGCGGCCAGCGAGCAGTCAGGGCACCTCGACGCAGTGCTCGAACGCCTCGCCGACTACACGGAGAGCCGGCAGGAGATGCGCAGCCGGACGCTGAGCGCGATGCTCTACCCGATCCTGCTGTTCATCGTCTGCCTCGCGATTGTCGCGTTCCTGCTCGTCTCGGTCGTGCCGAAGGTCGTCGAGGTCTTCCGCACCAGCGAGGCCCAGCTGCCGATGCTTACGCAGGTCCTGATCGCCGGCAGCGATTTCATGCGGGCCTACGGAATCTACCTGCTGATCGGCATCGGGCTCGCCGGATTCCTTTTCCACCGCTGGCTCAAGGTCGAGTCGAACCGCCGCCGCTGGCACCGGTTCCTGCTCCGCCTGCCGCTGATCGGCAAGGTCGTGCGCAGCGGCAACACGGCGCGCTTCGCCCGCACGCTCAGCACGCTGACCGCGAGCACGGTTCCGGTGCTCGATGCGCTCAGGATCGCGGGCGAGGTGGTCACCAACCTGCCGATGAAGAGCGCGGTCGAGGACGCCGCGGTCCGGGTCAGGGAAGGCGCTGCGATCGGCCGCTCGCTGGCCGGCAGCCGGATTTTTCCGCCGATGATGATCCACCTGATCTCGAGCGGCGAGTCGAGCGGCGAGCTCGACGTGATGCTCGAACGGGCGGCGCAGCACCAGGAACGCGAGCTGGACGCCATCCTGCAGGCGGTAGTCGGCCTGCTCGGTCCGCTGATGATCCTGCTGATGGGCGGTCTCGTGCTGCTGATCGTGCTCGCGATGCTGCTGCCGATCTTCGAGCTCAACCAGCTCGTCAAGTAGCGGCGGCCTCCCGCTTCAGGCGCGCAGCCTCCTCACTGCCGAGGTAGGTCTCGATGCGCCGGCGCGCCAGGTAGATCAGCGGTATCAGCAGCACCGCCATCAGCATCTTGTAGAGGTAATTGACCGTTCCGACGGCCAGGAACAGCGGCACCGGCCACTGCTGGGGTCCGAGCACGAAAGCGATGTAGAGCACGACGAAGCTGTCGATCAGCTGGGAGATCGCCGTCGAGCCCGTCGCGCGCAGCCAGATCCACCGCTCGCCGGTCGCCTGCCGGATCCGGTGGAACACGCCCACGTCGATCATCTGGCCGACCAGGAACGCTACCAGCGACCCGCCGATGGTCCACAGCCCCTGGCCGAAGACGGCTCCGAAAGCCGCCTGCATGTCCGATACGCCCCGGCTCGAGTTGACGGTGACCCACCACTCGGCCGGCGCGAGTTGGATCGCGGCGTACGCGAACAGGAACGCATAGGCGATCAGCGCGGCCGCAAGCCAGGAAACCAGCCGTACTCCGCGGCGACCGAAGTACTCGTTGACGACGTCCGTCATGATGAACACGATCGGCCAGAGCAGCACGCCGGCCGTGAAGCTCAACGAGCCCCGTTGGCCGAACAGGTTCCAGCCGAACGGCGGCAGGCCAAGCGTCGGCTCGAGCGCGAAGATCTTCACGCCGACGAATTCGGCGATGATTGCGTTGGCGATGAAGAAGCCGGCCAGCATCACGAACAGTCGCGTGCTGCGGCGGTCGAGCGCGGCGCTCACTCCCTGCCCTTCAGCGTGCGCAGGTCGCGTCGTTCCCGCTTGTCGTGCCGGCCGGACGGCGCGGGTCGCGAGAGGCGCGCGAACTCCCGGGCGCGCTCACGGGCCT
>DATIRA010000379.1:0-3956 GCA_035470225.1 Steroidobacteraceae bacterium
GACGCCGTGTAGATCGCGCCGGCCGCGAAGAACAGCGTGATCTTGCCGAAGGAGTGCGCCAGCCTGTGCATCGCAGCTCCGACCTCCGCCAACGGTTTCAGAATGGCCGAGGCCATCACGACGTACGACAGTTGCGACACGGTGGAGTACGCAAGCAGTCGCTTCAGGTTCTGTTGCCGCAGCGCTACCACGCTGGCCGCCACGATCGTAAAGGCCGCGGCGTAGAACAGCCAGCCGCTGCTGGGCTCCGAAAACAGGTAGTCCACCCCGAACACGTAGACGATGATCTTCAGGATCGTGAAGACACCGGCCTTGACCACGGCTACCGCGTGCAGCAGCGCGCTGACCGGCGTGGGGGCTACCATCGCCGCCGGCAGCCAGCGGTGCACCGGCATCACGGCAGCCTTGGCGGCGCCGAACACGAACAGTCCCAGCAGCAGACCCAGCTGAGGCCCTGCGACGTGTCCGCGCAGGATGCCACCCTCGGTGAAGTCACCGGTACCGGTCGCCGCGTAGGTCCAGATGATCGCCGGCAGTAACAGGCCGATCGACGCCGTGATCAGGATGCCGAGGTAGACGCGCGCCGAGCGAACCGTGGCAGCGTCGCCCTTGTGCGACACCAGAGGATAAGTCGCGAGCGTCAGCATTTCGTAGAACAGGAACAGCGTGAACAGGTTGGCCGAGAACGCGATTCCCATCGTCGCCGCCAGCGACACCGCGAACATCACGTAGAAGCGCGTCTGCTTCTTCTCCCGGTTGCCGCGCATGTAACCGATCGAGTAGATCGAATTGACGAGCCACAGCCCGGATGCCATGGCCGCGAACAGCATGCCGAGCGGCTCGACCCTAAACGCGATATCGATCCCGGGCAGGACCGCGCCGATCCGCAGGTCCGGTCGTTCGCCGGCGTAGATTTCCGGCAGCAGGCTCCAGACACAGCCGATCAGCGCGGCCGCCGTCAGCAGCGTCATCGCTTCGCGCAGATTGTCGTTGACCCGACCGGTCAGGCCGATAAGCAGCGCGCCCGCGAGTGGTACCGCCAGTGCGGCGAGGATGGCGGTGTCCGGATTCACGGCAGGTGCCCGAGCAGGATCGTCGCGGCGGTCGTGGCGAGCTCGCGCGGCACCTCCGTGACCAGCCCGAACCACACGTTGGACAGCGCGGCCAGCCAGGTCAGCAGCAGCATTCCGATCGGCGCCTCACCTTGCCCGTCGGCCTCCGCGCCGGCTGGTGCTTTGCTGAACCACGCGGCTTCGACGATGCGCCAGACGTACACGACGGCCATCAGCGACCCGAGCACGATCACGGCCACCAGCAGCCACCCGGGCGGACCCCGCTGCAGCGCGGCCGTCATCAAGTACCACTTGCTGACGAAGCCGGCCGTGCCCGGCACGCCGATCAGGCTGAGCCCGGCGACCACGAGCGCCGCGAGCGTCCAGGGCATGCGGTGAGCGGCACCCGCCAGGTCCTGCAGGTCCAGGCCCTGTAGACGCGTGCTGAGGCACATCACGGCCATGAACAGCGCGCCCTTCGACAGCGCGTGGTTGAACATGTGCAGCAGCCCGGCCGTCAGTCCCGTCACGCTCACCAGGCTCGCGCCGAGCACGATGTAGCCGATCTGCGCGACCGATGAATAGGCCAGCAGTCGCTTGATGTTGGCCTCGAACAGTGCCACGGCCGATCCGACCAGGATCGCCAGCACGGCGAGCGGCATCAGGAAAGCCGCGAACTGCGCATCGTGACCGGTCAAGTTGCCCTGGAACACGACGAAATCGAAGCGCAGCAGCACATAAAGCGACACCTTGGTCGCGCAGGCCGCCAGGAACACGCTGACGGCGTGCGGCGCGAACGTGTATGCATTGGGCAGCCACACGTGCAGCGGGAACAGCGCCGCCTTCAAGGCCAGGCCGATCGTGATGAAACCGGCGGCCACCAGGATCGGCCGCTGGTCTCCCACCTCGTGGATCCGCAGCTCCATGTCGGCCAGGTTCAGCGTGCCGGTCATCATGTAGATCAGCCCCACGCCGATCAGATAGAACGTGGCGCCCACGGTGCCCATGATCAGGTACTTGAACACCGCCGGCAGCGCCCGCCGGTCCGGTCCACCGGCGACCAGCACATAGCTGGCCAGCGACGAGATCTCCATGAACACGAAGATGTTGAACGCATCCGCCGACACCAGGATGCCGGCCATGCCGGCCAGCGCCAGCAGCCAGGCCGAGAAGAAGAGCGGCTGTCGATGCAGCTCGATCTGGCGGTCGAGGCTGACTCGCCCTGCCGTGAGCGCCAGCGTCGAGGCGCCGGTCAGGACCAGCAGCAGCAGCGCGCTGAAAGCATCGACCTCGAGCGCGATGCCATACGGAGCCGGCCAGCCACCGAGTGCGTATCGGTAGGCCTGGCCCGCGAGCACGCCGGTGGCCATCCGCAATGCGATAAGGAACGCCGCGGCGCTGGCCACTGCGGCTGCGGCCCAGGCCAGCCCGCGGGGATGCAGCAACACCACCAGCGGAGCCGCCAGCATCGGCACCACGACCTGCAGTACCGGCAGATGGGCTTCGAGGCCGGTCATTGGCGATCGATCTCTTGGATCTCGTGCTCCTCGATGGAGCCGTACTCCTCCTTGATCCGCACGACGATCCCGAGTCCGAGCGCCGTCGTGGATATACCGACCACGATCGCGGTCAGAATCAGTACCTGCGGCAGCGGGTTCGAGTACAGCACGTCGGAGATCTGCTCGTTGAAGATCGGCGCGGTTCCCCCGCGGACCTTGCTCATCGTGATGTAGAGCAGGAACACCGCGGACTGGAAGATCGAAAGTCCGATCAGCTTCTTGATCAGATTGACCTTGGCGATGACGGCATAGAAGCCGATCATCAGCAGCACGACGAAAACCCAGTAGTGGTAGAGGCCCAGGAATTCCATCAGGCGCGGTCCCTGGCCGCGAAGGCGTGGAAGATGCTGAGCAGCACGCCGGTGACCGTCATGCCTACCCCGGCCTCGATCAACATGATGCCCAGCTGCTGGCCACTGACCGGGTCGGAGGCCAGCACCGAGTAGTCGAGAAAATCGGCGCCGAGCAGCATGCCCGTGACACCGACGGCGCCGTACAGCAGCGCGCCGCCGACCATCAGCGCGTTCAGCGCGCGCTGCGGCAGTACCTCGAGGCCGCGCTGCTCGCCCTCGACCAGCGCATAGAGGATGAATGCCGCTGCGATCAGCGCGCCCGCCTGGAAACCGCCGCCCGGGCCGTATTCGCCATGGAACTGGACGTACAGGCCGAATAACAGGATGAACGGCGTCAGCAGGCGGCTCACGACCAGCGGGATCACGTGGCTCCGGAGGCCCGAGGAGGGTGGCTGCGCCGGGTCGTGGCCCGACCCGCTGGTCGCCTTGCGCCGCCCCGAGAGCAGGAAGAGCACGCCGATGCCGGCCGTGAACACGACAAATACCTCGCCCAGCGTGTCGTAACCCCGGAAACTTCCCAGCACGGCCGTCACGACGTTCGGGATATCGACCCGCTTCGGTGTCTCTTCGAGGTACCACGGCGCGACGTGCTGGTGCACCGGGGCGCCCGGGTCGCCAAACGCCGGTTTGTCGAACGTGGCATAGAGCACGACCAGCGTCGCGGCGGTCACGACCGCCAGCGACAGCCAGCGGTGCGGCGTCGGCGCGCGTTCCGACTCCGAGGTCAGCGCCAGCGCGCCGAGGAACAGCACCGTGGAAATGCCTGCACCCACCGCTGCCTCGGTCAGCGCGACGTCGGCTGCGTCGAGGATGAAGAAATTGGCGGCGATCAGCAGGCTGAAGATCCCGAGCAGCATCACCGCCACGAACAGGTTCCGCGTCTTGACGATGGCCACGGCCGTGATCACCAGCAGGGTCAGCAGCAGCACGCCCAACAGTACGGTCACGTCTGGTCTTCCAGGTCGGCTGCGCTGCCCGCGCTCGGCTTGATG
>DATIRA010000380.1:0-12131 GCA_035470225.1 Steroidobacteraceae bacterium
GCAGCAGTTCTTCGGCGTCCAGCCCGAGCCGATCGATGGTCGCCCGCACCCGCGGCCACTCGGTTTCCAGGAAGCGCTGCCGTTCGCCCTGCATCAGCTGCGAGCGGGCACCCTCGGTGACGAACATGCCTCGCCCGCGTCGCTTCTGGACCAGCCCTTCGTCGACCAGCTGCTGATAGCCTTTCAGCACCGTGAGCGGATTCAGCGTGAAGTCGGCCGCTACGCTGCGCACGGATGGCAGCGCATCGCCATCGGAGAGGCGACCCTCGAGTATCATCTCGACGACCTTGTCCCGGAGCTGGCGATAGATCGGTTGAGTGTCGTTCCAGTGCGAATCCATTCAGTCCGGGGTCTAGGTGCTGTGCTGCTGTAATGTAGCAGAACACCCGTGTCAGACGGCCAGGTCAGCGGCCGAGAGGCAGATGGCAGGACGTCGTCGTGCCGAGTTTCGCCGCGATACTGGCCGACGTCGCCAGCGGTCCCGAAGCGACCGAAAACCCTGCGAGAATCCATACGACTGCGGCCACGGCGGTCGCCACTAGACGGCTTGCGCTGCGCATCGGTGTCCCGTCCATATCTGTTTTGCCTTGACGATTTACTGTTGTAGTTGACTATAACACTAATCGAAAGTCAAGCCATTTCCTGTCCTCGAATCAGGGCAGTCCCTGACGCGGGAGGGGGGGCACCCGCTGCTAAGATGCCAAGCCCGGCGGCCACCCAGCCGAATCCGGGCACGTCAAATAATCAGTGGAGAGCCCTAAATGAAGACTCCTGTCAATGTCGCGATCACGGGCGCGGCGGGCCAGATCGGCTACGCACTCGCTTTCCGGGTCGCCTCCGGCCAGATGCTCGGCGCGGACCAGCCCGTGAACCTGCACCTGCTCGAGATCACTCCGGCGCTCAGCGCGCTGCAGGGCGTCGTGATGGAACTCAACGATTGCGCGTTCCCGACATTGAACAGGATCGTCGCAACCGATGACGCGAAGGTCGCGTTCAAGGACTGCAGCGTCGCGTTGCTTGTCGGAGCCCGTCCCCGCGGTCCCGGCATGGAGCGCAAGGACCTGCTGCTTGCCAACGCGCAGATATTCTCGGCACAGGGCAAAGCGCTCGATGCCGTCGCAGATCGCAAAGTCCGCGTGCTGGTGGTCGGCAACCCGGCGAACACGAACTCGCTGATTGCAATGAAGAATGCCCCGGGTCTCGACCCGAAGAATTTCACGGCGATGGTTCGCCTCGATCACAACCGTGCGCTGTCGCAGCTCGCGGAGAAGACGGGCAAGCACGTCACTCAGATTCACAAGATGATCATCTGGGGCAACCACTCTTCCACGCAGTACCCGGACCTGCACCACGCAGTCGTCGATGGCAAGCCCGCGCTGTCGCTGGTCGATCAGGCCTGGTACAGCGAGAACTTCATTCCGACCGTGCAGCAGCGTGGCGCGGCGATCATCAAGGCACGCGGCGCATCCTCCGCCGCTTCGGCTGCGTCGGCGGCGATCGACCACATACACGACTGGGTCAAGGGAACGCCCGAGGGCGACTGGGTCAGCATGGGCGTTCCGTCCGATGGCAGCTACGGCGTGCCGGAGGGCGTGATCTACGGCTTCCCGGTCACCTGCAATGGCGGAGCCTACGAGATCGTCCAGGGCCTCGCGATCAACGAGTTCAGCCGCGCGCGCATGGATGCGACGTACAAGGAGCTGACCGAGGAGCGCGACGGGGTCAAGGACCTGCTCTGACACCGGGTCGGAGCGCGCCAGTCAGCAGCGGCATCGCGCCGCCGGGCCGGGCCGGGCCGCCCGGCGGCGCCTCGACGGCGCAGAAATCCTAACTGTCTGATTGACTTGGATTGCTGCAGCGCAAAAAGACGTCGCGCGCCTTAGAGTTGATCCAGTTCCCGGGTCGACTGCGAAAGAAGTCCGTGCCCGGCCCGGAGCGTTGGAACTTGCGGCGCTGCAGCAATCTTCGGCATAGTCGGGCGTGACACCGGGCCCGGCCCGCCTCTAGGACTGCTGCTCGTGATGACGCTTTTCTGGTTACTGCTGTTTTTCGGCGGCGCGCTCTACCTGACCTACCAGCGTGTGTCGCTGGCCCGCTCGACGCTGGCCGCCGGACTCGCGCTGATCGCCTACAGTTACTTCGGCAACGCCGGACTGCCCTGGCTGGTCACGCTGTGGGTTGGGTTCGGCCTGCTGGCATTGCTGAACCTGGACGCACTGCGAACGCGCTTCATCACGAAGCCGTTCCTGGTGGTCTACCGCCGCATGCTGCCCACGATGTCGAACACCGAACGCGAGGCACTCGAGGCGGGCACGGTCTGGTGGGACGGGGAGCTGTTCACCGGCAAGCCAGACTGGCCGAAGCTGCTGTCCGCCGAGCCTCCGGCGCTCACGGCCGAGGAGCAGGCTTTTCTCGACGGGCCCTGCGAGGACCTGTGCCGGATGCTCGACGAGTGGGACATCACCCACCGCCGCGCGGACCTGCCGCCGCAGATCTGGGACTTCCTGAAGCAGAAAGGCTTCTTCGCGATGATCATCCCGAAGAAGTACGGCGGACTCGGATTTTCCGCCTATGCGCACTCCTGCGTGCTCGTGAAGCTCGCGAGCCGAAGTGCCACGGCCTCCTCGACCGTCGCGGTGCCGAACTCACTCGGACCAGCGGAGCTGCTGCTGCACTACGGTACCGAGCAGCAGAAGGACTACTACCTGCCGCGGCTCGCCCGTGGCGATGAAGTGCCCTGCTTCGCGCTGACCGGTCCTCGCGCCGGATCGGACGCGGCATCGATTCCGGACACGGGAGTGGTCTGCAAGGGCGTCTACGAGGGCCGGGAGGTGATCGGCCTCAGGCTCAATTTCTCGAAGCGCTACATCACGCTCGCGCCGGTCGCGACCGTGATCGGCCTCGCCTTCCGCCTGTACGACCCCGACCGCCTGATGGGGGGAGAGAAGACCGACTACGGCATCACCTGCGCGCTGATCCCGCGCAACACGCCCGGCGTCAGCATCGGCCGGCGGCATTTCCCGCTCAACATCCCCTTCCAGAATGGACCGCTGTCCGGAAAGGACGTGTTCGTGCCGCTGGAATTCATCATCGGCGGGCCGAAGATGGCCGGACAGGGCTGGCGCATGCTGGTCGAACAGCTCTCGGTCGGTCGCTGCATCTCGCTGCCGTCCAATTCGACCGGCGGCTCGAAGGCCGGCACGTATGCGACGGCCGCATACGCCCGCATCCGCAAGCAGTTCAGCCAGCCCGTGGGCAAGTTCGAGGGCGTCGAGGCGGCGATCGCGCGGATGGCCGGCTATACCTACATCATGGACGCGGCCCGCTCAGTGACGTGCGGCGCAATCGACGGCGGCGAGAAGCCGGCCGTGCCGGCCGCGATACTGAAGTACCACTGCACCGAGCTCGGCCGCAAGGTCGCCAATGACGCGATGGACGTACAGGGCGGCAAGGGCATCTGCCTGGGTCCGAAGAACTACCTCGGTCGCGGATATCAGGTCGTCCCGGTCGCGATCACAGTGGAGGGTGCGAACATCCTCACGCGCAGCCTGATGATCCTGGGCCAGGGCGCGATCCGCTGCCATCCCTTCGTGCTCAAGGAAATGAACGCGGCGCGCGAAAAGGACAAGGCGAAGAGCCTGCGCGAGTTCGACGAGGCATTGTTCGGTCACGTCGGCTATACGCTCTCGAACGCGGCGCGCTCGCTGGTGACCGGCGCGACGCTGGCACGGTTCAGCAGCACGCCGGAATCGGCCGCGACACGCCGGTACTACCAGCACATCAACAGCTTCAGCGCGCGCTTCGCGTTCGCGACCGACGTCGCGATGCTGACGCTCGGCGGTTACCTGAAGCAGAAGGAACATCTCTCGGCGCGACTCGGCGACGTGCTGTCGTCGTTGTACCTGGCGTCGATGGTGCTGAAGCACTACGAGAACCAGGGACGACACGAAGCGGACCTGCCGCTGGTCGAGTGGAGCTGCCGTACGCTGCTGTACACGGCGCAGGAGCAGCTGCACGGCTTCCTGCGCAATTTCCCGAATCGCTGGCTGGCCGCACTGATGCGCGTGGTGATTTTCCCGCGCGGCCGGACCTACTTCGCACCGAGCGACCGCCTTGGCCGGAGGATCGTCGAGCAGCTGATGGTGCCTTCCGAGTCCCGCGAGCGGCTCGCCGACGGCATCTACAAGACCGTGGAACCGGGCAACCCGATCGGCCTGCTGCAGCAGGCGCTGGAGCTTTCCGTCCGCGCGGCCCCGATAGAGAAGCGATTGCGTGTCGACGGCGTGAAGACGGGCCGCGTCAACGCGCTCGATCTGCCAGCGCAGATCGAGCAGGGCCTGGCGGCCGGGATACTGAGCGCCGACGAGGCTGCGCTGCTTCGTGACTACGACCAGAAGGTGATGGAGCTCGTGCATGTCGACGATTTCACGACCGAGGAGCTGATGGCCGGCATTCAGGCCGAGCAAGGCGCACGGCCGCTGCGTCACATCGCCTGACGGATCGAGGCCAGAACCGAGGACTTCCGCTCCGGCACCGGGCACGCCGGCCTCGGCCGTAGCCCTTTGCTAAGCTGCCCGCGTGAGCGATGCGCTGCCAAGCCCCTCCGGCGTCACCTACGAGGTCGAACTCGAGGCGGACGCCGCGATCGAGAAGAACTTCGATACCTGGCTGCGGGACCATGTCGCCGACGTCCTGCAGTTCGACGGCTTCCTTTCGGCCGAGATTCTCACGGCCGACGCCGACTCGCCTGACCACGTCCGCCGGATCGTCCGGTACCGGCTGCGCGACCGGGCGGCTCTGGATGACTACCTCCGCGACCACGCCGCCCGGATGGACGCACAGGGAGTCGAGCGCTTCGGCGGTCGCATCTCCACCGAGCAGCGAACGCTGGCCTCCCGCGAGGAATTCATCCGTGGCCAGTTCTCGACGGAGAACTGCCTGAACTGCGGCGAGGTCCTGACCGGCCAGCACTGCTCGCACTGCGGTCAGCGCGCACGGGTGCGGGTGCTCTCGCTATGGGGGCTGCTCAAGGACCTGTTCGGCGACCTGTTCGAATGGGACTCTCGCGTGTGGCGCACGCTGCGGCCGCTCGCGTTCCGGCCGGGACTGCTGACTGCGGAGTTCCTGCGCGGTCGCCGCATGCATTACACGCCGCCGTTCCGGATGTACCTGATCCTGAGCGTCGGCTTTTTCCTGCTCGCGAACCTCGGCACGGACCCGGGGGCAGGCATGCGGGTCAACGTGGACGAGAAAGGCGACGCGAACCTGAACCTGCAGCTGGGCACCCGGGACGACGAAGCCGAGCCTGGCGCGGAAGCGACGAACGCAGCCAAACCCGCGGCCGAGGCGGCGAACGCAGCCGAACCCGCGGCCGCAGCGCCTACGCCCGAACTCGACGCCGAGCTGGTGGCCGTGATCGACGCCATCGTCAAACGAATGCCGGAAGCAGAGCAGCAGAACGCTCGCAAGGAGTTCATGGCCAAGCTCGGTTCGCTCACGCCCGAGCAGCTCGAGCCGGTTAAGAAGACGCTGACGGACCCCTGCAGCGAAGACAGCCTGACGCTCGAGTTGAGCCCCGGGCTGCAGCGTTACGAGCCGCGCCTCAGGGAAGCCTGCCGCAAGATCGTCGCCGACTCGCCGACCTTCGGCCGCGCCATGTTCGAGAACATCCCGAAAATGATGTTCATCTTCCTGCCGCTGATCGCGGCTGTGATGTATGTGCTCTACATCGGTTCAGGACGTTACTACGTCGAACACCTGCTGTTCGTGGTTCACTTCCACGCGTTCTTCTTCCTGGGAGGCCTCGCGGTGCTGCTGCTGCAGCTGCTGCAGCGAACGGCCGGCGAGACGGCCCTCGGCAAGGGGCTCTCCGTTGCCGAGGGCGTGTTGATCGCGGCATTCGTCATCTACCTGCCGATCTACCTGTACCGTGCGATGCGCAGGGTCTACGGCCAGGGGCCCGTCGTCACGTCGGCCAAGTACGCCGTGCTCGGTATCGCGTACGTGTTCTGCCTGAGCCTCACCGCCGTCGGGCTGCTGCTGTACACCGCACTGACGCTCTGAGCCGGCCTCAAGCGGCCTGGGCGAGATTCGCGTTCGCGAATTCCCAGTTCATCAACTTGTCGATCACCGCCGCGACGAAATCCGGCCTGCGGTTCTGGTAGTCCAGGTAGTACGCATGCTCCCAGACGTCGATCGTCAGTAGTGGCGTGACGCCCTGGGTGAGCGGCGTCTCGGCATTGGGCGTCTTCAAGAGCTTGACGGCGCCCTTGTCCGCGACCAGCCAGGCCCAGCCGCTGCCGAACTGGGTGACCGCCGCGTTCGTGAACTCCTTCTTGAAGTTCTCGTAGCTGCCGAACGCACCATCGATCGCGCCGGCAACCGCGCCGGTCGGCGCACCGCCGCCGCCGGGCTTCATGCTGTTCCAGAAGAACGTGTGGTTCCAGACCTGCGCGGCGTTGTTGAACATGCCGGCCTTGTCGGCCTTGCCGGCCACTGCGGCGATCAGCTTCTCGAGCGGCGTCTCGGCGTGCTCGGTACCGGCGACCAGCTTGTTCAGGTTGTCGACGTAGGCCTTGTGGTGCTTGCCGTAATGGAAGGACATGGTCTGGGCCGAGATCACCGGTGCTAGCGCATCGGGCGCGTAGGGCAACGGGGGCAGTTCGATGTGGTGGGACATTCGGTCTCTCCTGTGGATCCCGGGGGACGGCGCGGCAGGCCGCACCGGAAAGTGTTCATTATTCGCCGGTTCGCAACCCGACTCAAACCGGATGAGTCCGGAGCGCGGACCGGCCGGCCGGTCGCGGTGCTAGCATCAGCTGGCGACCGCGACTCGCGCAGCTTCGGAGCGGCGATGGATGGGCGGGTGATCCTGCACGTGGACATGGATGCTTTCTACGCGTCGATCGAGCAACGCGACGATGCCTCGCTGCGCGGCCGCCCGGTGATCGTGGGCGGCACCGGCGGACGGGGCGTCGTGGCCGCAGCGAGCTACGAGGTGCGCAGCTTCGGCGTGCGCTCGGCGATGCCGATCAAGGAAGCGTTGCGCCGCTGCCCGCAGGCCGTCTGCATCCGGCCGCGGATGGCGCACTACGCGTCTGTTTCGCGCCAGATCTTCGGCATCTTCAACGAGTTCACGCCGCTGGTGCAGGGACTGTCGCTGGACGAGGCGTTCCTCGACGTCACGGCGGGCGCGACGCTCGACGGCGATGGCGAACGGGTCGCGCGACAGGTCAAGCACCTGATACGGGAGCGGACCGCTCTCGCGGCATCGGTCGGCGTGGCGCCGAACAAGCTAGTGGCCAAGATCGCCTCGGACCTCGAGAAACCCGACGGACTCGTCGTGGTGCGCGCCGCCGAGGTCAATGCGGTGCTGGACCCGCTGCCGGTCCGCGCGCTGTTCGGGCTTGGCGCGAAGACCGCGGCGAAGGTCGAGGCGCTGGGCATCCGCACGCTCGGCCAGCTGCGGCTGGCCGAAGTGGCGAAACTGCGGGCGGTATTCGGTCGCCATGCCGAACGGGTCCGGCAGCGCGCAGCCGGCATCGACGATCGGCCCGTCGTGCCGGACCGGGACGAAAAGCAGATCAGCGCAGAGGAAACGTTCGATGCGGACATCTCCGAGCCTGCGCGACTCCGCTCGGAGCTCGTGCACCTCGCTGACAGGGTCGGCGCGCGGCTGCGCGCGAAGGGGCTCACCGCGAGCTGCGTCGTGGTCAAGATCCGCCGCGGCGACTTCGTCACCTGCACGCGGCAGAGACAATTCGAGCCACCCACGCAGGAAACGCAGGTGCTCACGGCAATCGCGCTGGAGCTGTTCGAGTCATGGCGCGCGACCGCACCGGATTCGGCGCTGCGGCTGCTTGGGGTCGGCGTGAGCGGACTCGCGTCCGCGTCCCAGCTCGAGCTGTTCACCGCGCCGCAGACGACCCGGAACCGGAAGCTCGACGCGACGGTGGACCGGATCCGCGAACGCTTCGGTCGGGTCGCCGTCGCGAGGGCCAGCACGCTCTCCACGCCGGCAGGGCAGCCGGCCCGAGGACGTCGGCGCTAAGGGGTCCGCGGCAGCGCTAGTCATCCCGGACCCGGGCAGGCATCATTGTGGACCGCCAAGGCGCCGGAAACGGCCCCAAACCCAGATGTACACGAGTTTTTTCGGGCTCCAGGAAAAGCCCTTCGCCATCACGCCGGATCCCCGCTATCTCTACCTGAGCGAGCGGCATGCCGAGGCGCTCGCGCACCTGCTCTACGGCATCAACGAGGCGGGCGGCTTCGTGCAGCTGACCGGCGAGGTGGGCACCGGAAAGACCACGATCATCCGTAGCCTGCTCGAGCAGCTGCCATCCCATGCGGACGTCGCGCTGATCCTCAATCCTCGCATCACGCCGGCGGAGTTCCTGCTCACGATATGCGAGGAACTGCACATCCAGGTGCCGGAGCCGGGTCGCGGCAGCACCAAGACGCTGATGGACCTGCTCGGCCGCCACCTGCTCGAATCGCATGCTCGCGGGCGCCGGGTCGTGCTGATCGTGGACGAGGCGCAGAACCTGAGTCCCCAGACGCTCGAGCAGGTCCGGCTGCTGACCAACCTCGAGACTGCCACTACGAAGCTGTTGCAGATCATCCTGATCGGGCAGCCGGAGCTCAGGGCCTTGCTCGACCAGCCGGACCTGCGGCAGCTGGCGCAGCGCATCACCGGCCGGTATCACCTGAGCCCACTGTCGGCGGAGGAATCGGCCGGCTACGTGAAGCATCGCATGCGGGTCGCCGGCGCCACGGCCGAGGCCTTCTCCCGAGCCGCGCTGCGCGAGGTGCACCGGCTGAGCGGCGGGATCCCGCGGGTCATCAACGTGATCTGCGACCGCGCGCTGCTCGGCGCGTTCACACGCGAGGACCATCGCGTCGGCACGGGACTGGTCCGCCAGGCCGCGTCGGAAGTGTACGGCCGTCCGGTTCCCGCACCGTGGCTCAAGTGGGGAACCGCCGCGGCGCTCGTCGCGGCACTGGCGCTGATCGGATTCGGGCTGTGGTCACTGCAGCGCGACCAGCCGGCCGAGCCCGCGGCAAAGAGCGCCGGCGCCGAGAGCGCCGACGCCGGCGCAACGGTGACGCGGGTCGCGACGGCCGCGCCACCAGCGGAGCCTGCCGAGCCGGTCCTCGCGCCCACGCCTCCGGCGATCGAGCAACTGCTGGTGCATCGGGCCAACGAGACCACGACCGAGGCCGCGCTCGGAACGCTGTTCGCGCTGTGGGGAGCCAGTTACGACCCGGGGCGCGGTCGCGGCTGCGAGCAGGCCGTCGGCCAGGGGCTGGAGTGCCTGTTCCAGAAGGGATCCTGGGCTCAGCTGCGTACGCTGAACCGCCCTGCCATCCTGACGCTGACCGATGATGTCGGGCGCACGCACCAGGTCGTACTCGCGGGACTGGACGACGAAACCGCGACGATCGAGCTGGGCCCGGATCGGATCGACCTGCCCATCACCGATCTCTCGCGCTACTGGTTCGGCGACTTCCTGCTGCTGTGGCGACCGCCGATCGCGGTCGTCAAGGCGCTGGGCCCGGGCATGCGCGGCGAGGACGTGCGCTGGCTGCGCGAGAGTCTGCAGGTGGCGGAGGGGCTCGCGCCCGAGCCGGTCACAAGCGACGTGTACGACGAGGATCTCACCCGGCGGGTGCAGGATTTCCAGCGGCAGCATCGCCTGGCCGTAGACGGCATTGCCGGCGTGCAGACCCAGATCGTGCTGGACACGGTCCTGAACGCGACCGGCTCGCCGACGATTGTGGACGAGGCGGCGAGGGGCTGAACCAGCATGTCCTTCATCCTCGACGCGCTGCGAAAATCCGAGCACGAGCGCCACCGCCAGAGCGGTCCGACGCTGGCCGAAACGGCCGTGGCACCGGCCCGCAAGGGAAAGAACTTCTGGGCGACCGGCGCCATCGCATTGCTGGTCGCGAACCTGTTTGCTTTCGGGTTCCTGCTGCTGCACATGTCGCGTGACGAGCCACCCGAACCTGGGGTCACGGCCCCGCCGCCCGCGCCCGCGAGCGAAGCCCCCGAACGGGCCACCGTCACCCAGACACGGCCCGCCCCCGCCGAACCGTCACCGATGATGCGGCCCGCGCAGTCCCGGCCGGCGACGGGTCCCGGACGAAACCCTCTCGAGGACGAAGTCGCCTTGCGCGAACCGACGATCGACCGCGAACTGCAGCGCAGTGCCGCGGCAGCGCCCGCAGGCCCGCCGGCCGTGAGTGCCGCGCCGCCGAGCGGCGGCAGCGTGATCTATCAGTCGCTGCCTGAGGCCGATCCGGTGACGGCCGTAAGTCCGCCGGTGACGAGCAGCGCTGCTGCCAGCCTGCCCACCGCCGACGAGATCATGGCTCCGGGCGGCGTGCCGGAACTGAAGCTCGAGCTTCACGTCTATTCGAACGACGCCGCACAGCGGTTCGTATTCATCAACTCCCGCAAGTACCGCGAAGGCGACAGCCTCGCCGAGGGGCCGCGCGTCGAGGAGATCAGGAGCGACGGTGTCGTCCTCAGCCTGCGCGGGACTCGCTTCCTTCTGCCACGCGACTGAAGGGCCCTGCTTTGAGTTCCGCAGTCGCGATCGTCGACGGACTCGACGGAATCCGCCTGAACCGGGCACTGAAGGCGGGCATTCATCGTGTCCTGCTGCGCCAGGAACATTTGAACAAGATCAACGTGTTCCCGGTGCCTGATGGCGACACCGGCACCAACCTGGCGCTTACGATGGGCGCGGTGCTCGGCACGCTGAAGCGCTGGCCTGACAGCCACGCCGGCCAGACGCTGACACGGGTCGCGGACGCGGCGCTCGACGGTGCGCGCGGCAATTCCGGCGCGATCCTCGCGCAGTTCTTTCTCGGTCTCTGCGACAGGCTGGGGCATCTCGGACGGCTGAGTCCGGGCGACTTCGTCGCAGGCGTCGCAGGCGGTGCCTCGTATGCAAGGGAGAGCTTGAGTGACCCGCGCGACGGCACGATCCTGAGCGTGCTGACAGATTTCGCACGGGCTTTGCAGGAGACCTCGATCGAGGGGGCGCAGGATTTCCGGGCACTGCTGCGGCGCGGCGTTGCGGCGGCGCAGCAGTCGGTACAGCGGACCACGCATCAGCTCGAGGCGTTGCGGCGCGCGAATGTGGTGGACGCAGGGGCGCTGGGCTTCTTCGAGCTGGTTTCGGGCATGCTCGAGTACCTCGAGACCGGATCGGAGGATGACCCGGCCGAACCGGTGCCGCAGGTGATCGACTCGGCCGCCGAAGCCACGGCAGGCGAGGAGCAGGATCTCGAGCACCGCTACTGCACCGAGTGCATCGTGCTCGCGGAACAGGTCGACCGCCGCCGCCTGCGCGAGGCGCTCGCGCCGATCGGCAGCAGCCTGGTCGTCGCGGGACTGCAGCACAAGGTGCGGATCCACGTGCACGTCAATGACCCTGCCGAGGTGTTCCGCATCGCGGCCCGGTTCGGCCGCGTGTCCGGCGAGAAAGCCGACGACATGCTGCGCCAGCAGCACTCGGCGCACGCTGGAACCCGCAGGGTCGCAGTCGTCACCGATTCCGCAGCGGATATTCCCGAAGAGGAACTCGATCGCCTCGACATCCACATCGTGCCGCTGCGCGTCCATTTCGGCGAGCGGAGCTACCTGGACAAGGTCGGCATCAGCCCGGACGAGTTTTTCCACGAGATCCAGAGCAATCCCGAGCCGCCCACGACGTCCCAGCCCCCACCCGGCGACTTCCGCCGGCAGTTCGAGTTTCTCGGCTCGCATTACTCGTCGGTGATATCGGTGAACCTGACCCGGCAGGTCAGCGGCACCTGCGCAGCCGCCGAATTGGCTGCAGCCAGATCCCGCACCCACGGCCACGTGACCGTGATCGACAGCATGAACGCCTCGCTCGGCCAGGGACTGGTCGCGATGTTCGCGGCCGAGTGCGCCAGGGCCGGCATGGACGGCGAGCAGATCGCCGCGGCGACCCGCGCGATACTGCCGAGGACGCGGACCTTCGGCCTGGCCGGATCGCTCGAGTACGCGGTGCGCGGCGGACGGGTGCCGCGCTGGATCAAGAACGTCGCGGACGTGTTCCGGTTGATGCCGGTCCTGCACAACGATGCCCGGGGGC
>DATIRA010000381.1:0-2888 GCA_035470225.1 Steroidobacteraceae bacterium
CGAGTATGCAGTTACTAATATGCTCCAGCTGACAAGTATTGAAATCAAGAGTCAGACACTTGGAAAACGGCTCGCCAGTCTCTGAACCGAACGCCGACTCGCTGTCGCGCAAATTTCAGCGGGAGCTGAGCGCAGGACTGACCTCGCTGGTGCTGCTTGCGCTGCTCGCCGACGCCGATCGTGACATGTACGGCTACGAGATCGCGAAGCGGCTCGGTGCATCCGGCAACGCGACCGCGCCATTCAAGCAGGGCGCGCTTTACCCGGTACTCCGGAACCTGAGCGCCGCCGGGTTGCTCTCGAGCCGCGTCGTGCCCTCCTACGCAGGCCCTCCGCGGCGCTATTACCGCATCACGCAACTGGGCCGCGCGACGCTCGAGCAGTGGCAGGACCTGTGGTTCTCGACCCGCGCGTTCGTCGATTCGATCGTCAAGCCACCCATTCTCCAGGCAGCCACGCAATGACGCAGGTATCCCCCCGTTCCGTCGAGCAGTACCTCGACTCGCTGCGCTCCGCGCTGTCCGGCGCAGACCCGGCGCTGGTTCAGGACGCGCTGTACGATGCCGAGGAACACCTGCGCGCGGAACTCGCGCAGAGCGGCGGCGACAGCGAAGCCGCGGTCCTCGAACGCATCGCCTCGAGCTACGGTGCGCCGGAGGAGGTCGCCGAGGCCTACCGGGAAAACGAAATTCGCGTCCAGGCGGCGCTGCGTACGCCCACGCCCGCGCCGCGGCAGTCCGCGGTCGGGCGTTTCTTCGGCGTCTACGGTGACAGCCGCGCTTACCTGTCGCTTCTGTACCTGCTGGTGTCGCTGGTGACCGGCGTCTTCTACTTCACGTTCGCGGTCACGGGCGCCTCGCTCTCGATCGGGCTCGCGGCACTGATTATCGGCATCCCGTTCTTCCTGCTATTCATCGGCGCAGCGCGGGTCCTGGCGCTGGCCGAGGGCCGGCTGGTCGAATCGATGCTGGGCACGCGCATGCCGCGGCGACCGCCCTACCCGGATCGCCACATGCCTTTGCTCGCGCGGATCCTGGAGATGCTGAAGGACTCGCGGACCTGGGGGACGCTGCTCTATTTCTTCCTGATGCTGCCGCTGGGCGTGTTCTATTTCGTGTTCGCCTTCGTCGGCGTGATCGTTTCGGTGGTGACCATCCTCGCGCCGCTGTTCGTGCTCGGCTACCATCTCGGGCTGGTGGAGATCGACGGCGTCGTGAACTCACCGCACCCTGCACTGCTGCCCCTGGTATCGATCCTCGGCGTGCTGCTGCTGACGGTGACGATGCATCTCGCTCGAGGAATCGGCTATCTTCATGGTCAACTGGCGAAGTCTCTTCTGGTCCGACGGACGGGGCCGGACTGAGGGTCCGACCGCTCTTCTGCTTCTGCGCGCATTCGCGACAACCGCTCTGCTCGCCTGCGCGGCCTGCAGCGGCGCCGAGGAACCTGCGGCCGGAACCGCTGCGGAGAGCGCCGGCCCGGTCTGCGCCGAGGCCGCAGAGGGCGTGCTGCAGGCCCGACTGCAGGGAGCAATCGACGGCGAAATCGACTGGTCGGCCGGCGGGGGCAGCTGCCTCGGCGGCGTCAGGCCCGACGGCAGCGGGCTCCGCATGGTGTTCAGGGGAGCCGCTCCGGCCGGTGAACCGCTGCTGATCGTGATCGGTGCCGGCCCGGTCGCGCCTGGCACCTCGGCCCGCAACGTGCCGGCCAACGTCACGATCGTCATCGAAGGCAGCGGTCGGTTCTATGCGACGCAGGGTGACGACAAGTGTGCACTGGACACGCTGGACCAGGAGTCCGTCGACGGCGAGCCGGGGCTGCTGCGCGTGACGGGGCGAGGCTACTGCGTGCAACCTGCCCGGGCCGTCGGCGGCGACGGCTCGGTGCTGATCTCGCGCTTCGACCTGCTGGCCCTGGTTCGCGAGCAGCCCGGGACCGCGGAGCAAGACGTTCCGACGGAGCTCAAGTGACCCGCGCACGACGGTACCTGTCGCCGCTGGCAGCCGCTGCGCTGATGCTCTCGGCGGGCCTGGCCGTGGCCGACGGCCCCCGCTCCCCGGATCCCCTGCCTTTGTCTGCCTTCCCGCGCGAGCGGATCGTCATCGAGACCCGCAGCGCCCGCCGCCACGTCTTCGAGGCATGGCGCGCAGACGAGCCGGCGACCCGGGCGCAGGGGCTGATGTTCGTCGAGCAACTGCCGGCAGACCGGGCGATGATCTTCATCTACGACCCGCCACAGCGGGTCGGCATGTGGATGAAGAACACGCTGGTGCCGCTCGACATGCTGTTCGTCGACCGCAGCGGATGCGTGGTCAGGGTTCACGCGGAGGCGGAGCCTGGCTCGCTCGAGACGATCGACTCGGGCGAGCGCGTAGTGCTGGTCGTCGAGCTTGCCGGCGGATCGGCGAGCATGCTGGGCATCGCCCGCGGGGATCGAGTCCTGCGGCCGGCAGCAGCCTGGCCGTCCGAAAGCGCGGCGAGCACCTGTCCGCGCTGAGCACGGGCCGGGCCGTTGGTCTTTCTGCAACGCCGGGGCGCCATGACTGTGGCGTGGACGCGACAGACACGCGTCTGGACCCCGCCTCCCATCCTGTTTGATCCCGACCGGTCATGGCCAGCCGCCGTTCCCGCGGCAGGCCTTGAGAGTACTGTTGTATTTTGCCTACAACTGCTTCACAACAGCGTAAAACGCCTGCTATAGTGCGCGACACTTATGTCGGACCCGCGTCGCGCTGAGAGTCGTTGGAGCAGGTTCGTTCATGGGGGCACGTGTCGGTCCACGGTCAGAGTAGTTGCCGGGCGTGGATCTTATGCAACTAAGTAACTCTCTTCAGGAGTCAACTGATGGCCAATCGCAACATTGAGCGCGCAGTGCGAGTCGCTCTTCT
>DATIRA010000382.1:0-7355 GCA_035470225.1 Steroidobacteraceae bacterium
CTGCCCCGCGACCTCTGCGACCAGGCGCTCGAGCAGCATCCACGGATCCCCGCGCATGCTGCCCTTCGCTACCCGGTCGATCCCGGCGGCCAGCAGCAGCATCCGGTCTATCCCGGGACCGTCGATACGACCGAGCGCCGCGCGCAGTGCCGGCTGTCGGCTGGACCAGACCCGCTCGGCACGGAAGACCTGATCCAGCGACCGCTCGCGCCGCAGGCGATGCCGGACGCGGGACAGTGCCCGGAGCTCGGACACGAGAGCCCAGAGAATCAGCGGAGGCTCGCGGCCCTCGGCGCGCAGTCCGGCGAGGATGCGCAGCGCCCGGACCGGCTTGCCGGCAAACGCCGCTGCGGCCAGCTCGAACACGTCGAAGCGCGCGCTGTCCGAGACCACAGCGGCCGCGTCCGCCGCCCCGAGCCGGGCGCCGGACATCAGCAGCGCGATCCGCTCGACCTCCTGTTGTGCAGCCAGCAGGTTTCCTTCGACACGGTCGGCGATCAGCTCAGCGGCTTCCGCGTCCGCCTCCACTCCGCGCGCGCCGAGCCGTTGCAGGATCCACGCGGGAAGCGCGGGCCGCTCGACCTGCTGCGCGGTCACCAACAGCCCGGAGCGTTCGAATGCGGCGACCCAGGCGGCCTTCTGTGCCTTGTAGTCCAGCACGCCGGAAACGAGCACGATCGAGTCCTCGGGCGGCCGGGTTGCAAGCTCCGCGAGCGAGCGCGCACCCGCCACGTCGAGAGCGGACGCGAGCCTGAGCTCGATCAGGCGCCGCGAGGCGAACAGCGAGAGGTTCGCCGCAGCCGCGTGCAGGCCCTGCCAGTCGAACCCTCGCTCGAGGAAGTGCACCTCGCGGTCCGCGTAGCCCTCGGCCCGGGCGCGCGCACGGATCGCATCGCAGGACTCGGAGATCAACAGAGGCTCGACACCGGTCACGAGACAGGCCGGTGGCAGTCCGCGCTTCAGGGCCGCGGCAAGGCCCTCGGGTGCGACCCTCACCGGCGGACTCGGATCGCGTGCACCGGGCCCGCCAAACGCGAAGACCAATCATGACTGGACATGCTCCCCGATTATGCCGCCTGGCAGCGGCCGGTTCCAATACCGCCCCGCAGCAGCCCCGACAGACCCATAATGCGTTCTCCTTGCAGGGTCTTGCGGAGCACTCAGATGAGGCGAACCCCGAAGGCAGCGTACCGAAAGGCAGCCGAGCGGCGGGCGGGCAGTACTTCACCGAGAGGGCTCTATCCACCGATCGAGCCTTTTCGCAGCGGTTGGCTGCGGGTTTCCGACAGGCACGAGATCTACTGGGAGGAATCGGGCAATCCCCGCGGCAAGCCCGCCGTGTTCCTGCACGGAGGTCCCGGTGCCGGCGCGGACCCACGGGCGCGACGATTCTTCGACCCTCGACGCTACCGGATCGTCGTTTTCGATCAGCGCGGCTGCGGCCGCAGCCGCCCCTACGCATGCCTCGAAGAGAACACGACCTGGGACCTCGTCGCCGACATCGAACGGCTCCGCCGCGAGCTCGGCATAGACCGCTGGCTCGTCTTCGGGGGCTCCTGGGGCTCCACGCTCGCGCTCGCGTATGCCCAGAAGCACCCGCGACGCGTCACCGAACTGGTGCTGCGGGGCATCTTCATGCTGCGCGAGGCGGAGATCGGCTGGTTCTACCAGCAGGGAGCCAGCGCGATCTTCCCGGACCGCTGGGAACAGTACGTCGCGCCGATTCCACGCGGCGAGCGCTCCGACCTGGTCCGCGCGTTTCACAAGCGGCTGACGAGCCCGAGACGCCAGACGCAGCTCAAGGCCGCGCGTGCCTGGTCCGTCTGGGAAGCCTCAACCAGCTTCCTGCGTCAGAACGAGGCGAACGTCGCGAAGTGGGCCGAGGACGACTTCGCGATCGCGGTGGCGCGCATCGAGTGCCACTACTTCGTGAACAAGGGATTCATGCAGCGGCCGGACCAGCTGCTGCGAGGTGTCAACAGGATACGCGGGATCCCATGCGTCATCGTCCAGGGGCGCTACGACGTCGTCTGCCCGATGCAGACAGCCTGGGAGCTGCACTGCGCCTGGCCGGAGGCGGACTTCCGCGTCGTGCCCGACGCCGGTCATTCCGCACTCGAGCCGGGAATCCTCTCCGAGCTGCTCGCCGCCACGGATCGCTTCGCGCGCGCTACAGGGACTCGAGCCTCCGCATGACCAGGCCCGCGAGATCCCGCGCCATCGCGTCGCGCAGGATTTCCTCCTCGTTCTCCTTGGCGAGCAGCAGCGACTCGTCGAAGCTGAGATTGCGGGTCAGCTCCAGCGACTGCGGCGGGATCACCTGCTGGCCAGCACGGTCCACCGAGTAATCGAGCGAGTAGTAGATCTCGTACTCCTGCGGCGTGTTTCGCGCGGAGACGGACAGCACCCTGCGCCCGCTGCGGTCCCGGATCACCCGCAGCACGACGTCCGCCTCGCCCGCGGAGCCGGCCATGACTGCGCCGGAATCGCCGAGAGACCGGCGCAGCGCGACCGAGAAAGGCGTCAGCTCGTCCGCGGTCGCGACGTAGACGCTTTGCATGCCTGCCGGCAGCGTGACGTCGCCCTGCAGGCGGAAGCCACAGGCCGAGGCGCCGACCGCGAGCAGCAGCGCGAGCAGCAGCGCCGGCACACCCCGACCTGTCGTTAGAGACATCGCCCTCAGACCACCAGGTTCGCGAGCCGGCCCGGCACGTACACGAACTTCCTGAGCGGCTTGCCCGCCATGAAGCGCTGCACGTTCGGGTCGGCGAGTGCAGCCTCCCGCACCAGCGCTTCGCTGGCGTCGGCCGGCACCTGTACCCTGCCCCGCAGCTTGCCGTTCACCTGCACGACCAGCTCGAGCGTCTCGCGCTCGAGCGCCGCGGGATCGGCCTCGGGCCAGCGCTCGTCCACCACCGCCGAGGTTCGACCGAGCGCCCTCCAGAGCGTATGGCACGCATGCGGCACGACCGGGGACAGCGCGAGCACGATGATCTCGAGCGCTTCCTGCATCAAGGCACGGCCCTGAGGCGCCCGGTCCTCGAAACGCGCCAGCGCGTTCGACAACTCCATCACCGCGGCGATCGCGGTATTGAACGTGTGGCGCCGGCCGATGTCGTTGGTCACCTTGGCCAGCGTCTCGTGCACCTGGCGCCGCAGTTCACGCTGCGCCGAGCTGAGCGACGCCGGATCGAGCGCCGGCACCGCGGCCGGGTCGCTGACATGCTGATGAACCAGCCGCCAGAGCCGCTTCATGAACCGGAACGCGCCCTCGACGCCCTCGTCGGACCACTCCAGCGACTGCTCAGGCGGAGCGGCGAACATCATGAACAGCCGCGCAGTGTCCGCTCCGTAGCGGTCCACCAATGCCTGCGGATCCACGCCGTTGTTCTTGGACTTCGACATCGTGCCCATGCCGCCGGACTCGACGGGCTGGCCATCCTCGCGCAGCACGGCGCCGAGCCTCGCGCCCTTGGCGTCGAGTTCGACATCCACGTCGGCCGGGTTGTAGTAGACGATGCGGCCGGACTCAGGCTTGCGGAAGAAGATCTCGTTCAACACCATTCCCTGCGTCAGCAGCTTCGCGAACGGCTCCTGGACTCCGGTCAGACCGAGGTCGTGCATCACGCGCGTCCAGAATCGCGAGTACAGCAGGTGCAGGATCGCGTGCTCGATCCCGCCGATGTACTGGTCCACCGGCATCCAGTACTCGGCCCGCTCGTCCACCATCGCGTTCCCGTTGTCGAAAGATGCGTAGCGGAAGAAATACCAGGACGAGTCGACGAAGGTATCCATCGTGTCCGTTTCGCGCCGCGCCGGGCCGCCGCAGCGCGGACAGTCGCAGGCGAGGAACGAGTCGAGCTTTGCGAGTGGGCTGCCGCTGCCGTCCGGTACCAGGTCCTCCGGAAGTTCGACCGGCAGCTGCTCGTCGGGCACCGGCACGTCGCCGCAATCCGGGCAGTGGATCAACGGGATCGGGCAGCCCCAGTAACGCTGCCGCGAGATGGCCCAGTCCCGCAGGCGGTAGTTCACGCGTCGGCGGCCGGTTCCCTGCGCCTCGAAGAACTTGGCGATCGCATCGAAGGCCTCGTCGAAGTCGAGCCCGTCGAATCGTCCCGAGTTGACCAGGCGTCCGTGTTCCACCCAGGCGCCGGAATCCAGGTCGACGAGGCTGCCGTCCATCGGCTCGATCACCTGGTGTATGCGCAGCCCGTAACGCCGCGCAAATTCCCAGTCCCGCTGATCGTGAGCCGGGACCGCCATCACGGCACCGGTGCCGTAACCCATCAGCACGAAGTTGGCCACCCAGATCGGTATCGGCTCGCCGGTGAGCGGGTGAACTGCGTCTATGCCGAGCGGCATGCCCCGCTTCTCCATCGTCTCCAGCTCGGCTTCGGTGGCGCCCGAGCGCTGGCACTCGGCGATGAACGCCTGCAGGTCCGGGTTGGCCGCGGCGGCACGGCGGGCGAGCGGGTGTTCCGCCGCGACGGCCATGTAGCTGACGCCATAGAGCGTGTCTGGTCGCGTCGTGTAGATCCGCAGCGGCTCGGCACCCTCGACCTGGAAGTCGATCTCGAGGCCCTCGGAGCGGCCGATCCAGTTCGCCTGCATCAGCTTGACGCGCTCCGGCCAGCCCTCGAGCCCGTCGAGCGCCTGCAGCAGCTCCTGCGCGTAGTCGGTGATGCGCAGGTAGTACATCGGGATCTCGCGCTTCTCGACCAGCGCACCCATGCGCCAGCCGCGGCCGTCGATGACCTGCTCATTCGCGAGCACGGTCTGGTCCACGGGATCCCAGTTCACTGACCCGGTCCTGCGGTACGCGATGCCCTTCTCCAGCATTCGCAGGAACAGCCACTGGTTCCAGCGGTAGTACTCCGGTCGGCAGGTCGTCACCTCGCGACGCCAGTCGATACCGAGTCCCAGCGAGCGCAACTGCCGCTTCATGTACGCGATGTTGTCGTAGGTCCACTTCGCGGGGGGCACGCCGTGGGCCATCGCTGCGTTCTCCGCCGGCAGGCCGAACGCGTCCCAGCCCATCGGCTGCAGCACGTTGTAGCCCTGCATGCGATGGAAGCGCGTCAACACGTCGCCGATCGTGTAGTTGCGGACGTGACCCATGTGCAGTCGTCCGCTCGGGTACGGGAACATGCACAGGCAGTAGTACTTCGGCCGCGAGGCGTCCTCGCGGACCTCGAAGGTCCCGTTCTCGTCCCAGTACCTGCGGGCGTCGGGTTCGACGAGCGCGGGGTCGTAGCGTTCCTGCATGAGTCAATCCGGCTTCCGGGCGAAGCCAGCAAGCATAGCGGAGGGCTCGCCTGCCGGGCCAGTTTCGGGCTCAGGGCCCCGCCCGCCGGAAGCGTGTCACGCCCGCCGAGTCCTTCTCCCGTACGAGTTCGCGTTCGCCATGCAGGAAATTGAGATGTGCCAGCGTCTCCCCGATCGCGAGCAAGCGGTGGAAGCCGCGCGGTACGCGCCCGAACATCGTCGGCAACAATTCATTGGCCGTGCGCGGCTCGAGGCAGGCCTCCCGCAGGGCCTCGAGCTGCGCCAGGTGGTGCCGACGCAGCGCGGCGATGCGGCGATGCAGACCCCTGAACGGGCGGCCGTGGGACGGCAGCACAAGGACGTCCTCGGCACAGCGCTCCAGCCGGTCGAACGAGCCGAAGAACTCGCGCAGCGGATCGGCCTCGGGGGCCGAGGACAGCACGCTCACGTTCGGTGAGATCGTCGGCAGCACCTGATCGCCGCTCACCAGCACGCCGAGATCCGCTTCGTGCAGGCACAGGTGCCCGCTGCAGTGACCCCCGGTCGCGATCACGCGCCACGACCCGGGCCCGAGGCGCAGCTGCTCGCCATCCTCGGGATGTGCGGCGACGCCCGGCACGCCGTCGTACCAGTCGAAGTGATCGCCCCGGAGGTTGGCCGCGTCGAGGCCTTCGACGTCGATGCCCTGCGCGTGCAGGAAGCCGGTGATGCGCGCGGAAATCTCCGCGCGATCCGCGTCGACGAACGCATTGACCGAGCGGAACGCGTCCACGGACATCAGCACCTCGGCGCCGTGCCGGTCGCTGAGCCAGCGTGCCAGGCCCATGTGGTCCGGGTGGTCGTGGGTCAGGAAGATCCGGCCGAGCCTGCGCCCGCGCAACACGTCGCGCTCGAGGGACATCCACGCCTCGCGGCACACGGCTGCAGCCAGGCCCGTGTCGACCAGCGTCCAGTCCGTCCCGCCGTCGAGCAGCCACAGGTTGATGTGGCTGAGTTCCATCGGCAGCGGCACGCGCACCCACAGCAGCCCCGGGACGATCTCCCGTGCCTCGCCCGGCCCCGGCGGGACGATTGGCAGGTACTCGATGCCAGGGTCGGGCGACCGGCGCTGCCGTTTCCCGCGGGGGGCAAGACTGACATCGCGGCTCAACTGCGAATCCTGCCGGACGCGCGGAACCCGGCCAGCAGGCCCACGCCGACCAGCGCGAGCACGGCGTAATTGCCGAGCCTCATGTACGGCGTCGTGCCGGCGCGCGGCTCGATCACGCCCGTCAGCACGCCCGCCTGGAACTGGGGCAGCGTCGCGAGCAGCCGTCCGTCGTGCGCGATCAGCGCGGTGACGCCGTCGTTCGTGGCACGCAGCATGGGCCGGCCGGTCTCGAGGGAACGCATGCGGCTGATGTCCAGGTGCTGGTGCGGCGCGGTGGAGTCGCCGAACCACGCGTCGTTGGTGACGTTGACCAGCAGCGACGACTGCCGCGCGAGGCGCAGCTGCTCCGCGCCGTAGGCGTCCTCGTAGCAGATCGTCGGCGCGAGTCGCTCGCCCCCGGCTTCGAGCGGCGGCTGCTCCGCGGCCCCGGGCTCGAAGTCCGAGTACGGGAGGTTCATCAGGCGCATCCACTCGCGGACCGCGTCGGGCACCGGAAAGAACTCGCCGAAAGGCACGAGGCGGCGCTTGTAGTACCACTGCTCGGCCGGCCCCCAGGCAGCCATCGCGTTGTAATAGGCGCCGCTGGCCGGATCGCGCCTCAGCAGCCCCATGACCAGCGACGAGCCACTGAACGTGGCCCGGGCGGCGAGCGCGTCCAGGAACGGCCGCAGCTCCTGCTCCAGCGCTGGCAGCGCGGCCTCGGGCCAGACAATGATGTCGGCGCCGAAATGCGGTTCGGTGAGCTCGCGGTACAGCCGCAGCGTCTGCTCCCGCTGGCCCGGCTGCCACTTGATCGACTGCGGCACCGCGCCCTGCACCAGCGCGACGGACACGCTCTCGGCGCGGGGAGCGGTCCACTCGATGCGCTCGAGCCCGATTCCGCCCGCCCAGGCGAGCACGATTACCGTCGCCGCAACCGCCCGCTCGCGGGCGGTGCCCA
>DATIRA010000383.1:0-2505 GCA_035470225.1 Steroidobacteraceae bacterium
CGGAGACGGTCAGTTCATCGCCCTGCAGATCCTCGTCGTGCAGCAGTTCCTTGATCGCCTCGGCGGCATGCAGCATCTCGATCATGCGCGCCCAGTGGAAGCCGAGCGTGGACGTGGCCACGCGGCCCTGATCGAAGTAGAGCAGCTCGCGCCGCTCACGGTCGGCGAGCGGCGTCGGAATGAAGTCGCAGTTCGTCACGCGCGTCAGGGGGCCGACGCGATACCACCCCTGCTCGGGTCCGAGCTCTTTCAGATAGGGAAACTTCATGTAGGACCAGGGCTTGACCTCTTCCGAGATGCGCTCCCAGTAGTGGTTGTAGTCGACGCCGTCGAAGATGCGCTGCCCGTGCTCGTCGCTGGCCCGCAGGCGCCCGTGATACAGGTCCATCGCCCCGTCGGCCCGGACCAGGCTCAGTGACTTCGCCGGGAACGAGGCGAACTCCCGGTACCGCGGGAGGTCCTGCTCGAAGAGCCGACGCACCAGGTGGACCGCATCGCGGCTCCAGGCCACGATCTGGTAGATGTCCGCGAGAAGCGCGTCGCGCTCCGCCGGCGAGAGATTCTTGTTGACGCCGCCCGGCACCGAGCTGGTGCCATGGATCCGCTTGCCGGCGGTATGACGGATCACCTCCTGCCCGTATTTTCGCAGCAGCACGCCGCGGCGTGCGACGTCCGGATGCTCGGCGGCCAGGCCGACGATGTTGCGCCGCGCGATCTCCGCGTCGAAGCCGAAGAGCAGGTCGGGCGAGGCGAGGTGGAAGAAATGCAGCGCGTGCGACTGCAGGATCTGCCCATAGTGCATCAGCCGCCGCAGCTTCTCGGCCGTCGGCGTCAGCCTGGTCGCGCCGACCACCTGGTCCAGCGCCTTGCTCGCCGCGAGGTGGTGACTCACCGGGCAGATGCCGCAGAGGCGCTGCACCATCACCGGGACTTCCCAGTACGGCCTGCCCTGGATGAACTTCTCGAATCCGCGGAACTCGACGATGTGCAGCCGCGCCTGGCGGACGTGGTCGTCCTCGTCCAGCAGCAGCGTGACCTTGCCGTGACCCTCGACGCGCGACAGCGGCTCGATCGCGACCCGTCTCAGGCCCGTGGCCCGGTCGGCGGTTTCCAATGCGTCGGTCATGCCGCGTTCTCCCCGGATGCTCAGTCGTAGCTGATCAGGCCGGGCCCGAGCGACGGCTCGCGACCCTCGATCAGGTCGCTCAGGAATTTCCAGATCGCGTCGGCGGAGGGCGGGCAACCCGGCAGGAAGTAGTCGATCTTCACGACCTCGTGGAGCGGATGCACCATGTCGAGCGGCAGCGGCAGCTCGGGATCGTTCGGTATCAGGCCGCGTGTCACGCTCGGATCGGTGACGTACACCTCCTGCAGGCACTGCCCCAGGTCGAGGTGGTTACGCTGGGCGGGCAGCCCTCCGGTCACGGCACAGGCGCCGATCGCCAGCAGACGCCTGCACTTGGCGCGGAACTCGCGCAGCACCTGCACGTTCTCCGCATTGCAGATCCCGCCCTCGATGATGCCGAGATCGCAGTTCCCGCAGTGCTTGATGTCGTCGAGCGGCGAGCGGTCGAGCTCGATGCGCGCGAGCAGTTCGAAAATGCGCTCGTCGATGTCGAGCAGCGACATGTGGCAGCCGAAGCAGCCGGCCAGCGATGTCGTCGCCACCCGCAGTTTTCGTGCTTCAGTCATCGTTCCCGCCTGTCGGGCGCGGCGCATCCTGCAGGGCCTGCTCGCTTATCGGCGCCCGGTCATACCGGCGCTGGCCTATCGGCTTCGCGAAGCCCACGCGCTTTCGCAGGATCACGCCGACCGGACAGACCTCGACCGCCTTGTCGCCGGGCGAAATGTCGCTGTCCGCGAGCCGTCCCGACTCTGAATTGACGATCAGATGCTTGCCGATGCCCCGGCCGGCGAGCGAAAAGACATTCTTGCCGTCCACCTCACGGGAGGCACGCACACAGAGCTCGCAGAGCACGCAGCGATTGAAGTCGAGCAGCAGGTCCGGGTGCGAGGCATCCACCGGCCTGTTCGGAAACATGTGACGGAAGCCGGCGGTCAGCACGCCGAGGTCGTAGCCAAGCGCCTGCAGCACGCAGTCGCCGCTCTTTTCGCATGACGGACAGAAGTGGTTGCCCTCAGCGAACAGCATCTGCACCAGCGTGCGGCGCAGCGCGTTCAGCTCCTCGACGTCGCTCTCGACGTGCAGCCCCGGTTCGGCCGGCGTCGTACAGGCGGCGACGCTGCGCCCGTTGACCCGGGCCGTGCACACCTTGCAGCTGCCGTGCGGCTTGAATTCCGGGTGATAGCAGAGATGCGGGATGTAGCGCCCGGCGCTCAACGCGGCCTGCAGTACCGTCTGGCCCGGGCTGTACGGTACCGGGCGACCGTCGAGCATGAACGTGAGCGAGTCGGTCACCGGAAGCGCTCCAGGTGTGCGCCGGCGTCGTCGCGACCGGTCATCTGTCGCGCCCGCGCCAGCGCTCCGTCGAGGTCGAACGCCGG
>DATIRA010000384.1:0-2651 GCA_035470225.1 Steroidobacteraceae bacterium
TCACCGCGACGAGGACGAGTCCGCGCGGCGCGAGTTCGAGTCGCTGCTCGACGGCATGTCGATGGACGAGGCCATGACCGTGGTCCGCGCCTTCAGCTACTTCTCGCACCTGGCGAACATCGCCGAGGACCTGCACCACATACGCCGCTCGCGTGCGCACCGGATCGCGGGCAGCTCACCGCGCGAAGGCAGCCTGCCATATGCGCTCGACCGCGCGACCGAGGCCCGCGTAACTCCCGAGGCGTTGCTCGAGTTTTTCGCCGGCGCGCTGCTGGCGCCGGTCCTGACCGCACATCCGACCGAGGTGCAGCGCAAGAGCGTGCTCGACACGGAAATGAAGATCGCGGACCTGATCGAGACACGCGACCGGATGCGCCTCACTCCGGAGGAATCCGCGGAGAACTCCGAGTCGCTGCGACGGGCCGTGCTCGCGCTGTGGCAGACGCGGATGCTGCGAAAGCAGCGGCTCGCCGTGATCGACGAGGTCGCGAACGGCCTCGCGTTCTACGACCACACGTTCCTGCGGGAACTGCCGCGGCTGTATGCCGCGCTGGAGGACGAGTTGCGGACCCGGGGAGTCCCGCTGACCACCGAGCTGCCCTCGTTTCTTCGCATGGGCTCCTGGATCGGCGGCGATCGCGACGGCAACCCCTACGTGACGGCGGAGGTGCTGGGCCGCACGCTTCGGATGCAGTCCACGCGGATCATGTCCTGGTACCTCGAGCAGCTCCACCAGCTCGGCGCGGAGATCCCGGGAGCCTCGACGACGATCGAGGTATCGGCCGAGCTCGAGGAACTGGCCGCGCGTTCGCCGGACAGGAACCCGCAGCGCGCGGACGAGCCCTACCGTCGTACGCTGACCGGGCTCTATGCGCGGGTGACGGCGACGGCCCGGGAACTCGACCAGCTGCACGCGATGCGGCACGCGGTCGGCGACGCCCCGCCCTACGGGTCGGGCGCCGAGCTGGCCGCGGACCTCGATGTCATTCATCGCTCGCTGGTCACCCACAACTCCGAGCTGCTCGCCCGCGGCCGCCTGCGGCGACTCAGGAGGGCGGCACGTGTCTTCGGCTTCCACCTGGCCGCGGTCGACCTGAGGCAAAACTCGGAAGTGCACGAGCGCGTGGTCGCGGAGTTGCTCTCGGCGGCACAGCCCGAGCTCGAGTACCGCGGGCTGGCCGAGCAAGACAGGGTGGAGCTGCTGACCCGGGAGCTGACGACGGCTCGCCTGTTGTCCTCGCCGTTCCTCGAGTATTCGGCCGAGACGACCGGTGAACTGGCGATCAACCGCAAGGCGGCCGAGATGCGCGGACGCTATGGCCCCGACTGCATCCAGAATTACATCATCTCCAAGACGAACGACGTCTCCGACATCCTCGAGGCCGTGATGCTGGCCAAGGAGGCGGGACTGATGCAGCCGCGGGAAGCCTGGCTCGGGCTCAACATCGTTCCGCTGTTCGAGACAATCGAGGACCTTCGCAACGCGGGCGCGGTCATGGACCGGCTGTTCCGCCTGCCTGCCTATGCCCGCCTGCTCGAATCGCGGGGCCGGACCCAGGAAGTGATGCTCGGCTACTCCGACAGCAACAAGGACGGCGGCTTCCTGACCTCGGGCTGGGAGCTGTACAAGGACCAGACGACGCTGGTGCGCGTGTTCGCGGACCACGGGATCCGGCTGCGGCTGTTTCACGGTCGCGGCGGCTCGGTCGGTCGCGGCGGAGGGCCCACGTACCAGGCCATTCTTGCGCAGCCCGCCGGCGCGGTGCAGGGGCAGGTCCGGGTGACCGAGCAAGGCGAGGTCATCGCCGCGAAGTACAGCAACCCTGAGGTCGGCCGCCGCAACCTCGAGACGCTGGTCGCGGCCACGCTCGAGGCGACGCTGCTGAACGGTTCCGGGGCCGAGCCGACCGCCGAGTTCACCGGGACGATGGAGGACCTCTCCTCGCGTGCATTCCGCTCTTATCGCGACCTCGTCTACGAGACCGAAGGTTTCGAGCGCTACTTCTGGGAATCGACCGTCATCAGCGAGATCGCCGAGCTGAACATCGGCAGCCGTCCCGCGTCACGCAAGAAGTCGCGCGCGATCGAAGACCTTCGGGCGATTCCCTGGGTGTTCTCCTGGGCCCAGTGCCGGCTGATGCTGCCGGCGTGGTACGGATTCGGATCGGCGGTCACTGCCTGGCTGCAGGCGAATCCGGACGGACTCGGGCTGCTGCGACGCATGAACCGCGACTGGCCTTTCTTCAACGCGCTGCTCTCGAACATGGACATGGTGCTGGCGAAGACGGACCTGGCGATCGCGTCGCGCTACGCGGGGCTCGTCAAGGACCAGAGGCTTCGAGAGGCGATCTTCCCGCGCCTGCGGGCCGAGCACGAGCGCACGGTCGGGCAGTTGCTCGCGATCACCGAGGCCTCCCGGCTGCTCGAGCGCAACCCACTGCTCGCCCGTTCGATTCGCAATCGCTTCCCCTACCTGGACCCACTGAACCACATCCAGGTGGAACTGCTCGAGCGCTACCGCGCGGGCGACCGCGACGACCGCACCAAGCAGTGCATCCACCTGACGATCAACGGGATCGCCGCCGGGCTACGCAACAGCGGCTGAAAGAGGGGCGGCTCTGCCTTCGATGTACTCGCTGCTCGCAGTGACG
>DATIRA010000385.1:0-23401 GCA_035470225.1 Steroidobacteraceae bacterium
GGCTACTAGGACCTGGACTTCAGCGACCCGAGCTCGGCCTCGAGCAAGGCGAGCCGAGCCTCCAGCCGTGCCACCCGTTCGGCCAGGTCGTCCTCCGCGCGAACCTCGTTCAGCTGGGCTGCATCCACCTCCGCCGGTGCAGGGCCGGTGAACAGCTGCGCATAACGCGATTCCCGTTTGCCCGGCTCGCGCGGCAGCCGCGCCGCATAGGGACCCTCGGGTCGCGTCATCAGGTCCTCGAGCGCGGTCTCGACCTCCCCGACATCGGCGATCGGCGTCAGGCGCGAGGCGTGCGAGCGCAGCTCGCCCGGCGTCTGCGGGCCACGCAGCAGCAGTTCGCAGACGACCGCGGTGACCGTGGGCGCGAACTGCAGCGAGCCGAATTCGGTGTTGCAGAAGAGCTGGTGATACTTGGGCACGCGGCTGCCGAATCCGCTCTTCTCCAGCACCAGGTGCCGGCGCAGCAGCCCGTCGAGAACCTGCTGCACCTCGCGGTCGTCGAGTTGCAGCACCGGAGAGCGGTTGCTCTTCTGGTTGCACGCCGCGGTCAGCGCATTCAGCGACAGCGGGTACTGGTCCGGTGTCGTGATCTGCTTCTCGATCAGGCAGCCGATCACCCGTGCTTCGAGCGCCGAGAGTTCGACCGGCATGGATTTCTCCGTACTGGAACTGCCTCCACCGTAAGCGGGCCGCGAGCTTGCCGCAAGTGGCCGGGGCGGCGCGTGCGTCCGGCAGCCACTCGTCCTGCACGCCGACCGTGCATAATCCCGCTCGAGGCGATGCAGGAGGATCGCGGGCGTTGGCAGGCAAGGCGGGCTCGACAATCGTCGGCGTCGTGACCATCACGCTGATGACGCTGAACGTGCTGTTCTGGTGCATGCCGCTGTTCGTGGTCGCGCTCGCGAAATTCCTGCTGCCGCTCGCCGGCTGGCGCAGGCTGATGAGCCGCGTGCTGATAGTCATCGCCGAGCGCTGGATTTACACGAACAACCTGATATTCCGGCTTACCGGGGCGCTGCGGATCGATGCGAGAGGCCTCGAGAAACTCGGGCGGCGGGAGTGGTACCTGGTCGTCTCCAATCACCGTTCCTGGGTGGACATACTGGTGCTGCAGGCCGCGCTGACCGGGCGGGTGCCGTTTTTGAAGTTCTTCCTCAAGCAGCAGCTGATCTGGGTCCCGTTGCTCGGTCTCGCCTGGTGGGCGCTCGATTTCCCCTTCATGCGCAGGTACAGCGCCGCGTACCTGGCGAAGCATCCGCAGATGCGCGGCAAGGACCTGGAGGCAACGCGCCGGGCCTGCGAGAAGTTCAGGCAGATTCCGACCTCGGTGATGAACTTCGTCGAAGGCACGCGCTTCACGCCGGCCAAGCACGACGCGCTCGACTCGCCGTACCGGAACCTGCTGCCGCCTCGCGCGGGCGCGGTGGCCTTCGTGCTGTCGGCGATGGGCGGCATGCTGCACTCGATGCTTGACGTCACGATCGCATATCGGCAGCAGACCCCGACGCTGTGGGACCTGTGCTGCGGCCGGCTCGAAACGGTGGCGATGGACGTGCGGGTCCGCACCATCGAGCCGTGGACGGCCGACGGCGACTATTCGGGCGATCCACAGTTCCGAGCGCGCTTCCAGGCCTGGCTCGCCGGGCTCTGGGAGCAGAAGGACGAGCTGCTTACCGGGTTGTTCCGCTCGGATCGCTGGCCGCCGGACTTCAGACCGCTCGATTTCTGATGCGCGGGGGCGAGACATGACAGCCTGGGACCTTCCTTCCCCGTTTGTTCACGAGCGTGTCGCGGCGCATGCCGAGATCGACGGCTACGGCCACGTCAACAATGCCGTCTACGTGGTCTGGCTGGACGATTGCGCCTGGGCGCATTCGAATTCGATGGGGCTGACGCCGGAAGTCTGCCGGAGCCTGAACCGCGGCATGGCCGTGTGGCGGACCCAGATCAACTACATTCGTCCGGCGTTCGAGGGCGACGAGATCCAGGTCGGCACCTGGCCCGTCTACAACGACCGTCGGCTGCGCATCGACCGCCGTTTCCAGGTCCGGCGCAAGTCGGACGGCGAGACGCTGCTGCGCGCGCTGATCCACTATGTCTGCATCGACCTGCACACCGGCCGGGCGAAGCGGATGCCGGAGCAGTTCACGCACTACTCGGTGCCGGCCGACGTGCAGGCGGTTCTTGCGTCACGAACCGAATCCTTCCAGCCCGGTGTCGAGCCGCGCTGACCAACCGGCCCAGAGGAGGGGTAACTCGAAATGCACGACAAGTGGACCAGCGCCGAGCTCGACTCGCTGCTCGGGCCGGTGAAAATGAACCGGCGCCAGATCCTGATGACCTCGCTCGCGGCCGGTTTCGCGATGGCCGTCCGGCCGGTCGCGGCCGGGACCATCACCACGGACTCGAAGGGACTCGTGGCCGGCGAGGTCAGGATCCCGGTGATGGACGGCGGGATCCCGGCGTATCGCGCGATGCCGGAGTCGGACGGGCCTTTTCCCGTGGTGTTGGTCGTGCAGGAGATCTTCGGCGTGCACGAGCACATCAAGGACGTCTGCCGTCGATTCGCGAAGCAGGGGTACCTCGCCGTCGCGCCGGAACTCTACGCGCGGCAGGGCGACGTGAGCCAGTACACGGATTACAGGAAGATCTTCTCGGAAGTCGTTTCCAAGGTTCCGGACTCGCAGGTGATGGCCGACCTCGATGCTGCCGTGGCGTGGGCCGGGAAGAGCGGGCATGGCCGAGCGGACGCGCTGGGCGTGACCGGCTTCTGCTGGGGCGGCCGCATCACTTGGCTGTACGCGGCGCATAATCCGCGCCTGAAGGCCGGTGTGGCCTGGTACGGCCGCCTGGCCGGCGAGCCGAGCGAGCTGCAGCCGAAGTACCCGCTGGAGCTCGCGGCGGAGCTCAAGGCCCCGGTCCTGGGTCTGTACGGCGGTCAGGACCAGGGCATCCCGCTCGAGGACGTGGAGAAGATGCGAGCTGCGCTCCGCGCGGCGCAGCAGCCGTCGGAAATCGTGGTGTTCCCGGAGGCGCCGCATGGCTTCCACGCGGATTACCGCGCGAGCTATCGACCCGAGGACGCGCAGCAGGCCTGGCGGCAGTGTCTCGCGTGGTTCCGCGACCACGGCGTGGTCTAGTAACGCCAGACCAGTCCCACGGACGGGACCAGCGGCAGCCAGTGCCGGTATTCGCGCCGGACCTCGCTGCTGCCGTCCGGTGCGGTTTCGATGACGAAGTCGGTACAGCACGGATTGCGGCGATCGAGCGCGTTCGTCATCTCGGCGAACGCGGACAGCGTACCGCGCCGGAGCTCGAAGTCCCGGCTGATACGCAGGTCGACCGAAGCGAAATCCGCGTAGCGGGAGCCGTTGCGCTCACCGCGGGGCGGCGTGGTCGGCTCGTCGCCTTCGCTACGGGACAGATCGGTGACCGGCCAGCCGGTGTGATAGCTCGCCGCCACGCTCGCCTGCCAGGCTCCGGACGCCCAGGTGATGCCGCCGCCGATCGAATGCGTCTGGTCCCAGCTGCGTGCGATATCGGTGCCGTCGAGGCGATCATCGACGCGTGACCAGGCGTAACTCAGCCAGCCATTCCAGGGCTGGTCACTGCGGCGCGCGACGAGCAGTTCGACACCCTCCGCGCGCGCACCGGAGGGCGCGATCCTGACACGGTCCCAGCGCAGCTCCGGTACCAGCGAAAGCGGGTCGAACAGGCTCTCGTAGCGTGGCTTGAGGTTGCCGTAGTCCTTGCGGTAGGCCTCGACGCGCGCCGAGAGCTGCCAGGGCAGTTCGGTTTCCAGGCCAAGGACCATGTGGTCGGCAAACTGCGCGGGCAGAAATTCCTCGATGCCCTCCTCGACCTGCAGTTCCTCGATCCCCTGCAGCTGCCGGAAGCGTCCCCAACTGGCACGCAGCCGTGTCGCCTCGCTCACCTGCCACAGCAGGTTCAGGCGCGGCGAGAGCAGTCCGTCTCCCTCGTCACTGAATGACTGCTGGTCCCAGCGCAGGCCGAGCTCGCCGGTGAGACCCTCGGTGATGCCGAGACGGCTGCTCAGGTAGGCGCCGTAGCGTTCGCCGGACGGCGCAGGTTGCAGCTGGCGCTCGAGCAGCATCCCGGGACTGCCTGGAAGCGGCCGATCGGGCGCGACTCGCAGGTAGCTCGTGTAATCATAGATCGCCGAGAGCGAGCGCGCTTCCAGGCCGAAGCGATGCAACCAGCGGCCACGGAGCCAGCTGCCGTCGAGCCGGAGACCCAGCACGTCGTAGTCCCGCCGGTCGTCGACGGTGCCGATTGATCCGCCGGGCTCCTCCACCACGCCCTCCCGCCTGGACGAGACGTCCGTGTAGGAGAGGATGGCCCGTCCGTGCAGCTGCGATTCCCAGTCACGCTCGAGCGTGGCCCAGAGATAGCCATTGCGATACTCAGCCTCCGCGAACTCTGTCTCCGCGGAATTGTTCGCCCGGACCCGATCGGTGGACAGCAGGGCCTGCAGCGACCCGCGGGTGCCGGGGGCGAGCTCGTAGTCGATTCTTGCAAACCCGTCGAGATAGCTCGGCTCGCCGATATCCGAATCGAGGATGTCGGCCACCTCCTCGAGATTGCTGCGACGAATCGCCGCGAGCCACTGTCCGCGGCCGCTGGCGAAGCGCTGCGCAGCCAGCGCCTCGGCATGCAGCAGGCTCAGGCCGAGCTCGTAGTAGGCGTCAGCATCGGGCCGGATCGACTGCGTGTCGATGACCGCGCTCATGCTCTCGCCGAACTCTGCTGTGAATCCGCCCACGTGAACGTCCAGGTTATCGACGATGCTGGCATTCAGCACGCTGACCGGGCTCTGCAGCAGTCTCAGGTGAAACGGTTCGTAGAGCGTCAGACCGTCGAGGACGATGCGGCTCTCGTTCCCCTCACCGCCGCGCATATGTGCGAGGCCCGACAGTCCGTTGCTGGCCGCGGCCGGCAGCCGCTGCACAATCTTCATCGAGTCTTCGCCGAGCCGAGGCAGGGACTGCATTTCCTCGCGCGTGAAGAAAGTGTGCGGATCCGGCACCTGCGTGGCGAGCCGGTATCGGCTGCTCGAGACGACGATTTCCTCGAGCGGCTGCCGGGGAAGCCCGGTCCGGACAGCGGCGGGCGGGGCCGCGGGGATGGCGGCTGTCTCGACGATCGCGTACACGCCGGGCGCAATCCTGCGCGCCGACAGGCCGTGCGGTGCGAGCAGCCGCGTGAGCACTTCCTCCGGCCTGCCCGGTGCCGGCTCGGCCGCCACGTTCAGGCCGGCCGGCACCAGCCGGTCGTTGTAGATCAGTTGCAGGCCCTGAGACTCCAGGTCCGTGAGCACTTCGTGCAGGCTGCGCCCGGCATACGGCGGGCCGGCCGAGCTGGGCAGACTGAAGCAGGCGCCGAGCACGATCAGCAGCAGTTTCGGCAGGCGCTCATGGCCGCCCGATCGGTGGCGCGGTCGCAGGTGTGACAAAGGCCTCGTTCGCCGGGAAGCCCGCCGGTCGCAGCGGGCGCGGAGACATTCTATCCCGCCCGGTCACCCGGATATCGCGGCGACTATTCGGCCACGTTGACGTGGATCAGGTCAGTCTCGATGCGCGGTTGCAGGCTGGTCGTGGCGAGCACGGCATCCAGCGCCTGTTCCGGCTCGAGTCCACCGATCGAACCGCGCAGCGTCGTCTGCCTGGCGAGCTCGCGAGCCTCCGCGGACGCGAACCGCACGCTGCGGCCCGTTTCCCGCGCGGTCCAGGCCAGGAATTCCTCGACGCTGCGGCCTTCGATTTCGTACGGCGGCATGACCTGACCGACCCAGCGCCAGTCCTCGGCATAGGGTTCGATGGGCGCGCGCTCCAGCCCCGCAGACGAGAGCATGAGCTGCTCGCCGGCCATTCCGGTAAAGCTGCCACGTGGGCTGCTGATGCTCACCCCGCCTTCGCGGACCGCGACGCGCAGCGACTCGTCGTCAACGCGTGCGAGGTACTGCGTGCCGAGGTGGCTGACCCTGCCATGCGGCGTCTCGACCTGGAACGCCCTGGTGGAATCCGCCGGTGCAGCGCCAGTGTCCACGTACAGGCTGCCGTGCGCCAGCGTGGCCGTGCGAGGATCGTCGAAGCTCAGTCGCGTGTCGGCATCCAGCCGCAGCTGCACGCCGCTTTCGAGTTCGAGCGCCGAGCGGCCGTCGCTTCCCGACGCGAGTTCCATGCTCGTCCGGAGAATCGTGCCGGGGACGGCCGGCTGCCAGTCGCGGCCCGGCTCCCGGTACTGGACCTGCCCGGTCGTGCGCGTCAGCGAAGCGATGGCGAGATTCTGCGGCGCCCGTGCCGGGTGCAACAGCCACAGGCCGATCCCGGCGATGCCGATGCTGGCCGCCAGGGCCAGGAAGGTCCTGCGGCGCCGCTCGACCCGCGATTGGAGGCTGGCGCGCCATTCCTTCTCCACTGCCTGGCGCAGTGCGGCGGCGGCCGAGTCCGGAAGTCGCGGGCGGGGACCGCTCGCACGCAGCAGCGCGGCGATATCCCGGTCCTGGTCTTGCAGTTCCTCAGGTCCTTTCGTTTCGCTCATCTGCCCTTCCTCAGGATTCGATACCCGCGAGCACGTCCGCGGCCTGTGCCCCGAACACCGCCTCGATACCGTCGCGAAAGGCGACCCGTGCACGGGCCAGCAGCGACTGCGCTGCGGTCGGACCTATTCCCAGCCGCCGGCCGATTTCCTCGACCGACTGCCCCTCCACGTATTTCCATTCCAACGCCTCGCCGTAGCGATTGGGCAGCCGGTCCAGCACTGCGTGCACGAGGCGCTTGCGTTCCGCGGCGGAGCACCTGCGCAGGGGATCGTCGCCAGCCGGTGCCTCGATCGACTCGAGCGCGGCCCGGACCTCCTCGCTGTCCTCGATCAACAGCACCTTGCCCGAGTGCCGGCGCTGGGAACGCAGCTGGTCGGCGATTTCGCGGCGGCAGATCTGGCACAACCAGGTGAACAGCGCGGCCTCGCCGCGGTAGCTGTTCAGCTTGCGCACCGCCTTGATCAGCGTGGCCTGTACGACGTCCTTGGCGAGGTCCTCATCCTGCCTCACGCGTGGCAGCGCAAAGCGGTACACGCGGTTGAAATAGACCTCGAAGAAATCGCTGAACGCCGGCTCCTCGCCCGCGAGCATTCGGCTCACCAGTTGTCGGTCGTCGCTCACCCGCGGGTTCCTCGCTCGCAACTGACAGTTAGACGGCGCGATCGCCACAAATCAACCGCAAGGCCCGAGCGACTGCGGACGTCATCGGTAAGTCTCTGAAAAATCGCGCGTTTTATTCAGGCCGAAAACTTGCCGATTGATTTGGGCGGCGACCGGCGTCTAACGGCGCTACCGATCGAAAGGAGATCGTCTTGTCAGCAGCCGATGCAGCGCTCGTCACGGATTGGCCCGTCACCGGCCCTGGCGCCTGGCTGCCGGCCGGTTGCGGAGCCGCGGCTCGAGGCCTCACGCCGACCGGCCTGCTGCGCTGCTCGCCTGGCCGACCTGAAGCCGAGGCGTTCGTCGCCCGTGCCTTCCGGGTCAAGCACGGTGCGAGTATCCAGAGCTTCATGCCCGAACTCGTGTCGTTCCGCGACGGTCGGGATCGGGTCAGGGGAGTGGTCGGACTGCGGTCCGCGGCTCGGGAACCACTGTATCTCGAGCACTATCTCGACGTTCCCGTGGAATCGGCGATCGCCACGTGCGCCGGAGTCGTCGCCGGGCGCGGCGAGATCGTCGAAGTTGGCAATCTGGCCGGCCGCCACTGTCGTGATGCCGTGAGCATCGTTGCAACGCTGCCGGAGTTCCTGCTCGAGCGCGGCTACCGCTGGATCGTGTTCACGGCGACCGTCGCAGTGCAGCAGATCCTGCACAGTTTCGGCGCACCGCTCACCGAGCTGGCCCGCGCCGAGCAAGACCGGGTTCGCGGTGGCCTCGACGACTGGGGACGCTACTACGTCGCCAAACCGCGCGTCTTCGCCGGCTACCTCCCGGACAGTCGGCATATTGCGGGATTCGGTCATGGAGGGTCGCACGATTAGCATCCTGCAGCGGCCGCTGGACCCGGGGCGTCGGCACCAGTTCGCGCTCGACGACGGTCATCAGCGGATTTCCTACGAAGCGCTGGAATCCTGCGTCGGCGAGGAGGGTGAATGGCTGGCTGCATCCGGCGGGGAGCGCTTTGCAGTGCTTGCCGAAAACGGCGTCGGCTGGGCCATCACCGACCTCGCACTGCACTCGAGGGGCCTCGTCTCGATACCGCTGCCCGCGTACTTCAGTGACGCACAACTGCAGCATGCACTGCACGACGCTGGCGTGGACTCACTGCTGCTCGAGGACCTGCCGCGCCTGCGGCATGCGCTAAAGGGTTGGCGGGTCGCGGCAGCCTCCGGCCGGACTGGACTGACCCTGCTGCGCAGGCGGATCGACCGCGACCGCCGGCCGGCGCTGCCGCCCGGGACGACGAAGATCACCTACACCTCCGGCAGTACCGGGGCCCCGAAGGGCGTCTGCCTCGCGGCGTCGCAGCTCGAGGCGGTTGCGGCATCGCTGGTGTCGGTCACAGGCGGCCTGGGCATCGGCCGTCACCTCTGCCTGCTGCCGCTGCCTACGCTGCTCGAGAACATCGCCGGCCTGTATGCGCCGCTTCTTTGCGGCGCAACCTGCCTGCTGCCGTCGGCCTCGGTCACGGGAATGAGTTACGCCGGCGTGGACCCGTCGAGGATGCTCTCGGCCGTGTCCTCGTTGCGGCCCGAGAGCCTCGTCCTGGTGCCCGAGTTGCTGCAGTTGTTCGTGAGCGCCGCGGAGCGCGGCTGGGCGGTGCCTGAGACACTGAAGTTCGTAGCGGTCGGTGGCGCCTGTGTTTCGCCGGACCTGCTGCAGCGTGCCGAGGCCGTCGGGCTACCCGCTTATGAAGGCTACGGGCTCAGCGAATGCGCGTCCGTGGTCTGCCTGAACGTGCCCGGGGCCCGGCGGATCGGCAGCGTGGGGCGTCCGCTGCCGCATGCGCGGGTCCGGGTCGCCGCGGACGGCGAACTACGGGTCTCCGGCCTCGCGATGCTCGGCTACCTCGGTGGGCCATGCGTGTCCGCCGGCGAGGAGTTCGCCACGGGTGACCTCGGCGAGATCGACGTGGACGGCTATGTCTATGTGCGCGGCCGGCGCCGCAACATGTTCGTCAGCAGCTACGGCCGAAACGTCGAGCCGGAGTGGATCGAGCGCGAGCTGACGCGCCACCCGGCAATACGCCATGCATTCGTTTTCGGCGAGAGTCGTCCCTATCCGGTCGCGCTGATCGAGGCCGCGAATCCCGCCGACCCGAGCGTGGCGATCGAACGCGGTATCGGGCTCGCCAACGCCGGCCTGCCCGACTACGCGCGGGTGCGGCGCTGGGCATGCATCCCGGGCGGAGTCTCGTTCGACAACGGACTGCTCACCGCAAACGGTCGTCCCCGCCGATCGGCCATCCTGGAGCGTCACGCAGCGCTGATAGACGCAATGTACCGCGACGAAGTCGCATGCTGAACGAGGAACCTGATGAGTTTCCATGAGCAACTGATGCGCGAGACCGCCGGCGACCGTGAGTTCCTGCTCTCGGCGCCGGTGATTCGACGCTGCCTGTCGGGACAGGTCACGCGTGGACTGTATCTCGAGTTCCTGACACAGGCCTACCACCACGTGAGGCACACGGTTCCCCTGATGATGGCGGTCGGCGCCCGCCTTTCCGGGCGGCAGGCGTGGTTGCGCAGTGAAATCCTCCACTACCTGGAGGAGGAGGACGGACACGACGAGTGGATCCTCAACGACATACGCAACGCCGGTGGTGACCGCGACGCCGCCGCGGCGTCCGAGCCGGCAGTCGCGACCGAGGCGATGATCGCCTATGCCTACGATACGATCGAGCGGGTCAACCCCGTCGGCTTCTTCGGCATGGTCCATGTTCTCGAGGGCACCAGCGTCGCGCTCGCGATCACGGCTGCGGACCGGATCCAGTCGACGCTCGGGCTGCCCGCGAACGCGTTCAGCTACCTCCGCAGCCATGGCGAACTGGACCAGCAGCACGTCCGGCACCTCGCAGGCATCCTCGATCGTCTCGACGACCCCGGCGACCGCGCCGCGGTCCTGCGTTGCGCCAAGGGCATCTTCTGGCTCTACGGCAGCATGTTCCGAGGCCTTGAAGCCGCGGAGCGCCGCGCCGGCGGGAGCGACCCGGGCCTGAGGATGACAGCGTGAAGGCGAGCGAAGCCCGGGTCCTGATCACTGGTGGCGCTGGCGGCATCGGCAGTGCCGTGGCGCGGGAGCTGCTGGCGCGCGGCGCCGCGGTGCTGCTGGTCGGCCGCGATGGTGACGCGCTCTCGCGCCTGAGCTCGAGCCTGGCATTCGCTGGCGAGCGCGTCGCCACCGTGGCGGCCGATCTGACGCTGGCTGCCGGCCGGCAGGACGTCGTTCGCGCGGCGGCGGCGTGGCGCGGAGGCGTGAACGTGCTGATGAACAATGCCGGCGTCAGTCACTTCGGCATGTTCGAAGATCAGTCGCCTGGGCAGATCGACCTCACGCTCGCTGTCAACGTGCAGGCGCCCTTGCAGCTCTGCCACGCGATGCTTCCGCAGCTGCTGCGGCAACCGGAAGCCGTGATCATCAACACCGGATCCGTGTTCGGCGCGATCGGCTATCCAGGGTACGCGGTCTATTCCGCGACCAAGCATGCGCTGCGCGGCTTCACCGAGGCGCTGCGCCGCGAACTCGCCGGCACCAATGTCCGTGCCATGTACGTGGCCCCGCGCGCCACGCGCACCAGCATCAACAGTCCTGCCGTCGAACGCATGAACGCCGAACTCGGCGTCGCGACGGATACCCCCGAGTCGGTCGCCGCAGCGCTCTGCGACATGCTCGAAAGCGGGCGCAACGCGGCCGTGCTCGGCTGGCCGGAAAAGTTGTTCGCCCGTCTGAATGCGGTCCTGCCCGGGCTGGTGGACCGGGCGCTCAGGAAGCAGTTGCCTGTGATCCGTCGTTACGCCAGTGAGCGGGCCACGCCGGGCGATACCCCGGTCGGTGCCGCTGCAGGAACCAGCACCCGATAGGAGGAAGCATGAGGTTATCGACGATTGTTCTCTCGGCCGCGGCGGTGCTCGCCGCCGCGACGACCCACTCCGCGGGCTCTGCCGCGCCGAATTTCGATACCGAGTTGCTGGCACTGCAGCAGGCTTGGGCGAAGGCCAACTACGAAACGCCCGAGGGTGATGCGCGGGTGCGGGCATTCGAGCAACTGGAGAGGCGCGCCGAGAACTTCACCCGGGCGCACCCGGGGCGCGCCGAGGCGCTGATATGGGAAGGCATCATCGAAAGCAGCTATGCCGGGGCGAAGGGTGGCCTGGGCGCGCTCAGCCTTGCGAAGGAGGCGCGCGATAATCTCGAGGCCGCAATCAAGATCGACCCTCGGGCGCTGGATGGTTCCGCCTATACGAGCCTTGGAACGCTGTACTACAAGGTTCCCGGGTTTCCGCTCGGCTTCGGTGACAAGAAAAAGGCCGCCGAGTTGTTGCAGCAGGCACTCGGGCTGAACCCCGACGGCATCGATCCGAACTACTTCTATGGCGAGCTGCTCTACGAGCAGGGGCGCTATCAGGATTCGCTGAAGCATCTCGAGAAGGCCGCCAAGGCGCCGCCGCGTCCAGGCCGGGAGCTCGCCGACCACGGCCGCCACGCGGAGATCCGCAGCCTGAGTGACAGGGTGCGGGCCAAGCTGAGCTGATCAGGCGGCCGGCTGCCAGCCGAGCTGCCGGAGCACTCCGGCAAAGTCCGCCGACAGCGGCGCGTCGATGGCCAGCGGCGTATCCGTGGCAGGATGCCGCAGCACGAGTTTCGTGCACGCCAGCAGCAGCCGCCCCGAGCCGAACAGCTCGGCAAAGAGGCGGTTGTGGCGGCTCTTGCCGTAAGTCGTGTCGCCGATGATCGGGTGCGAGACGTGCGCGAGATGGCGGCGCAGCTGGTGGCGCCGGCCGGTCTGCGGCGAGAGCTCGAGCAGCGCGTAGCGCGAGGTCGGATAGCGGTCCACGCGCCGCGGTAGTTCCACGGTGGCGAGCCGGCGGAATCGCGTCAGCGCCGGCTTCGCGGCAGTGGTCGCCGCCACGACGCGGTCGTCCCGGACGGCGTCGAGCGGGTAGTCGATCAGACCCTGCTCCTCGGGCCAGCCCCGGACGACGGTCACGTAGCGCTTGTCGACGAGCCGCTGCTCGAACTGCCAGGCCAGCGACCGCGCCGTCACCGGGTCCCTCGCAAACGCCAGCGCGCCCGAGGTCGGCTTGTCCAGCCGGTGCACCGGGTACACCCGCCCGCCGAGCTGGTCGCGCAGCAACTGCAGCGCGAACCGCCGCTCGTGCCGGTCGACCGGCGACCGGTGCATCAGCAGCCCGGCGGGCTTGTCTATCACGACGAGCCAGTCGTCAAGGTACAGGATCGCAAGCTCGCCGGGCGCGGCTGCGGCCGTCACCATGGTATTTCGCTGCCGTCCCAGGCCAGGAAGCGGCCGGTGCTGTCGGAGGTCACCGAATCCAGTACCGCGAGCAGCTGGCTCACGGTCCGCTCGGGGCTGAAGAGCTTTCCAGGGGGCACGTTCGCCTGGTAGGGGCGCGAGAGATCGGTGTCGGTCGTGCCGGGATGCAGCGAGATGCAAATCAGGTTCTTACGGCCGCGTGCCCACTCGATCGCCAGCGTGCGCGTGAACATGTTCAGAGCCGCCTTCGAGCCCCTGTAGGCGTACCAGCCGCCGAGGCGATTGTCGCCGATGCTGCCAACCCGTGCCGAGATGCTTGCAAACACGGCCTTGCCGGCCCGATTGAACAGGCCCTCGAAGTGCTTTGCCATCAGCAGCGGCCCGATCGCATTGACGGCGAAGCTGTGCAGCAACGATTCACTGCCGATCTCGGACAGGCGTTTCTCCGGTGCCAGTTCCCTGTCGGCATCGTGCAACAGGCCCGAGCAGTTGACGAGCAGGTCGAGTGTGCTGTTCGATTGGCGAACGCGACTGGAAGCCGAAGCGATGCTCGACTCGTCCGTCACGTCCAGCTCGAGTAGTCCGAGTTTCGGCTGGTCGGATGCGAGCCGGGCGAGCGTCGCGGAACAGCGGCCGGGACGGTGACTCGCGAACAGGCGGCTGACGGAGGGATCGGCGGCGAGCTGGCGGACGAACTCCAGGCCGATGCCGCGGCTCGCGCCCTGTACCAGCACGTTGCTGCCAACGCGAAAGGAACTCAGCATACTGACGATGTCCGGATGGCGGTGGAGCCGTTTGCAGCGAGGGAGTGTCGATATTGCAGATTTCGAAGCCGCTGAACGATTGGATCACATCCGGAGAGACCCGGAGCCTGTGCGGTTACCGGATCTTCGTGCGCAGCGCGGCGCACGAGGGCAGGCCACCTCTGCTGCTGATCCACGGCTATCCGACCGCAAGCTACGACTGGTACCGCCTCTGGCCCCGGCTGGCTGAGCGGTATTCGCTGTATGCCTGCGACCTGCTCGGCTTCGGGATGTCCGAGAAGCCGTCCGGGCACGCCTACCCGATCGGCGAGCAGGCCGACATCTGCGAGGCCCTGCTGCGAGATTTCGACGTCGAGTCGGCGCATGTGATCGCGCACGACTACGGGGACAGCGTCGCGCAGGAGCTGCTGGCGCGCGAGCGTGAGGGGCGCCTGCGCATAGACAGCATGGTGTTCCTCAACGGGGGCCTGTTCCCGGAAGCGCATCGGCCGCGCAGGATCCAGCAGCTGCTGGCACAACCGATGCTCGGGGCGCTGCTTGCGCGCGCGATGAGCTACCGGAAGTTCGAGGCCAACATGCGTGCGATCTCGGGCAGGAACCCGCCGACCCAGCGGGAGTTGCAGGACCTGTGGATGCTGGTGAACCACGACAACGGGCGGGTGGCGCTGGCAGCCCTGATCAACTACATGGAGCAGCGTCGCTTGAACCGTGAACGCTGGGTGGGTGCGCTGGTGGAGTCCCGGGTACCCCGGAAGCTGATCTGCGGGGCCTTGGACCCGGTCTCCGGCGCGCATTTGGCGGAGCGATATCGCGAGCTCGTTCCGGAGGCGGACGTCTCGCTGCTCGAGGATGTCGGCCACTATCCCCAGCTAGAGCAGCAGGAGCGCGTCTGCGAGGAGTACCTGGCCTTCAGGGGCCGACTGGGCTGAGTCCGACGAGGCCTCGCCATACGCGATCGGGTCGAGGCGCGCAGCCGGGCCGTCTCGGCCGTTCGCCCGCCGGTTCTTGCCTGCAGAGTCGTTCATTGCGTGGCTTGTCGAACGCTCAGCTGAAGACGAATACGCGCACCAGGATGTCCCCGATCCCGACCAGTGCGGCGCCGGCGATCAGCCCGGCGCAAATCGGCTCCTGGCAATCCACCCAGAGCTGGTAGCCACGCGATTGCCGGTCGCCGCCGAATCGGCGCGCAGCGAGCCAGAAGAACAGCGCGCCGAGGAACATCATCAGAGTCGAGTCCGGGGGCACGACCACGCCGAGCCCGATCGCGAGCGGCGAGAGCGGGAAACGGTTGTGAGTGCGGATCCGCAGCAGCTCCATGACCAGCGACGCGAATGCCGCGATCACCATCGACCAGACGATGGAGTCGGTGAGCAGCACGGCGCTGTCGCTGCCGCCGAAGATCGCTGTGACGAGATCCGACACGCCCTTCCACTGCAGCGCCGCAGGGAACGCGAAGCGATCGCTGACCATCGTGTCCTGGACCGAGGGGCCGCTTCCCGATTCGAAGCCGGCCAGGCCGAACAGCACGAAGAACAGCGGCGTTGCGACCAGCGAGCCGGCGACGATGCCGATCACGTGGCCGATCGCCTGCTGGCGCGGCTTCGCGCCCAGCATGTAGCCCGGCTTGATGTCCATCAGCAGGTTCGATGCGTTGCTCGCGACCTCCGAGCACATCACCGCGGTCATCAGGTTCGGCGCCGGGCTGCGCGGGTCGATCGAGCCGAAGATGAACTGCGGGATCTTCGACAGCGATCCGGAGGGCGTGATGGCGGTCAGGGCCGTGCTGCTGGCCGCGATCAGGGCCAGCACCAGGATCAGCGGGATGGCCGCGGCGCCGAGCAGCCAGTCCACGCCGAACCAGTCGTGCGCCAGCCAGACGCCGATGCCGCCGACGACCGGGACGCCGACCCAGGACACCGGCAGCGGCAGCTCGATGTGCCGGAGCACGTCCTCGCCGGCCGGCGCGCGGCGCCGCGTGAGGCTGCGGAAGGCTTCCCTGAAGACTTCCGGCTTCGCGAACAACGACAGCATGGCCGCGACGACCATCATCACGATGCCCCACCACAGCGCCCAGTTGTTCAGGATGTGCACCCGTCCGAACAGCGCGGTGCCCTCGGCGATGGATCCCGCCCGGGGCTGGATCTCGCCCAGCGAGATCATGATCGGCACGACAACGACGAAATTGAGCACCGCGCCGAGCAGCAGGCTCGCCGCGGTCCGGATGCCCATCAGTCCTCCGGCCCCGATCATCGCGAAATCGAGCGTCGGCGAGAGCGCGAGCTGGCGGATGTCGACGCCGGCCAGCTTCGGCAGCGGCGCTACGCCGCGCTCGACCAGCGCGTAGAACCAGCCGTCCAGGTGAGTCGGCAGGTGCCAGTACGACTGGAATCCCAGCCATCGCTGCTGAATCAGCCGCATGTAATTCTCGCCGGACAGAAAGCCGACTCCACCCGCGAGCGCCGCGGCACTGACCAGCACCCTCGCCTTGAACATGCCGGCCGCCGCGGCCGCGCGCTCGTAAAGCGCGTCGAGCACGACGCCGCAGGCGCGGCCCTCCGGGAAGGGGTGCTGCTCGTCGTTGATGAAACGGCGCTTCATCGGGAACGCGACCAGCACGCCGAGCACCGACAGCACGATGTTGAAGCAGAGGATCTGCCACCACGGCAGCACCGAGTTCGTGGCCCACATGTAGGCGGCCAGGCCGGACGTGAGCGGCATCGTCATGTAGCCGGCCGCGGTCGCGATCGACTGCGTGCAGTTGTTCTCGAGGATCGTGAGGTCGCGGACGCCGAGCCGCGAGAGGACGCGGTACAGCGCGAACGCGAGGATCACCGAGGTCAGGCCGACGCCGAGCGTCCAGCCGGTCTTGGCGCCCACGTAGAGGTTGGTCACGCTCAGCAGGCCGCCCAGCATGAATCCGGTGGCTGCGGAGCGCAGCGTCAGCTGCGGCATGTCGCCGCGCCAGACGTTCTCGAGCCACCAGCGGTCCTTCTGCGCGCGCGTCCAGCCTCGGACCTGCTCGTCGCTCAGTTGTTCCAGCGCCATCGATGCTCCGGTTCCTACTGCGCCGTGGAGCATAACCGCAATGCGCCGCCTGCGTAGCGCCCGGGCCGAGCCGCGCCGGCGTCGGCTCGCCAGGGGCAGGGAGGGACTCTAGACTAGCGGTCCGCATCAATAAGGGTCATGCGCATGCCACTGCACACCGTCTGCCGCGTAGAGGAAGTACCGATCGGGATGATGAAGGCCTTCACGGCCGGGGGTCAGAAGATCGTGCTCTATCACCTCGAGGATGGTTTCCATGCGACGCAGGCGAGCTGCACGCACATGTTCGCACCGCTTGCGCGCGGCCGGATAATCGACGGCTGCAAGGTGCAGTGCCCGCTGCACCGAGCGCGGTTCGACATCCGCAGCGGCGAGGTCGTGGACTGGGCCAGTTTCCCCCCGGGTATCCAGTTGCTGAACACGCTGCGGGCATCCAAGGCCTTGAGGACCTACAAGGTCAGCGTCAGTGATGGCTCTGTGCGCGTGAACGTTCCGAAGGCCTGATCCCCGGTTCCGGGTGCATCAGCTCGGGACGGATCCGAGCGCGATCCACCACGCGGCCGCGATGCCGGCGAGCGCGGCGGCGCCGAGCGTCCACTGCGCCCAGCCCGCGAGCGGCCTGCGAATCGATGCCAGCAGCACGCCTGCGATTGCGCCCATGACGAACCCGGTCAGATGTGCCAGCACGTCGGTGCGTTCACCGCCGACGCCGGTGAAAGCCAACAGCGCGACGCCGGCGACCAGCGGCGCCCAGCGATACGCCCAGCGGTCGGCCCTGGTTGCCCGCCTGCGCCATGAATAGGCCGCGAGCAGGCCAAGCGTCGCGAACACGGCCGTCGAGGCGCCGACGGAGCCGTATTCCGGCGACTGGATCATCGAGTTGAGGAAATTTGCGAGCGCGGCCGCAACCAGCACCGCGGACCAGGTGAGACCCGGTCCGATCAGCTGCCCGGCGAGCAGCCCGAAAACGGTGCCGAATCCAAGGTTCGCGAGCAGGTGTCCGACGTCGACGTGCAGCGTCAACGCGGTGACGGCCCGCCAGGCCTCGCCGGCCTGCACCGCGCCGGCGCGCAGTCCGCCGTCGCCGAACCAGTCCCGGCCGAACGCATCGCGTCCGGCCAGGTAACCGACGGCCAGCAGCACCAGCACGTATGCAGCGCAGCCGAGCCAGGCGAGCCGTTGGACCGGTTCCGGTTCGAGGCCGCTGCGGCGCGGTGGGTTTTCGCGCTGGTACCGCACGAGCTGGGCGATGGCTTCCTCCTCGTGCTCGCCGGCGACCAGCAGGCTCCAGCTGCGCCCGTTCCAGCCGACCTGCGACGGGATGCCGACCGCGTGAAGCACGAACGCGCGCTCGTCGCAGGCGGCGCGGCGGTAGGACCTGAAAATCTCGGCGACCTCCATGCGCGTCAGGATTCAGCGCGGCGGGACGATCGCATTGCCGGACGTGGCCGAGCGGAGTGCTCTGGGCGGCACGCCGCGCAGTCAGCGCGTCGCGGCAGCGCCGGAGGCACCGCCGGCAGCGTCCAGCGCCTGCAGCACCGGCTCGAGCTGCGGAGCGACGGCTTCGACGCATGCGCGGCCGAGCTCGATCGCCTCTGCGGCCCGGTGGAAGTCCATCAGCTGGAAGTCGGCCAGGTCCGGCCGGAGCACCAGGTCGGGCGGGTCCGACGCGAGGCGGCTGCGCGTGATCCGGTCCTGCATGATGTTGATGGAGCCGCTCATGGCCTCGAACAGCCCAGGCTCGTTGCGCCGCGAGCGGAACGACTCCACCAGGCCGTCCACGAGCCCATACCAGCGCTTGAGGATGGCCGCGATCTCGGCGCTGGTCTCGGGCTCCTTCTGCGGCGAATCAGGGTCCCCGTCGGGCTCCTCGCGTCTCGAGTTCGCGTGAACGCGACGTGAGTTGCGGGTCACCGAGCGGCTCAGGTCTATCGCAATGACCACGTCGGCGCCCATCGCACGACAAAGCGAGACCGGCACCGGGTTCACGACGCCGCCGTCGATGAGCCAGCGGCCCTGGAAAGATCTGGGCGCGAACAGGCCGGGAAGACCGCTCGATGCCCGGATCGCGCTCATGATCGGACCGCGGCGGATCCAGATTTCCTCGCCCGTGTAGAGGTCGGCTGCGACGGCGGCGAAGCCCACGGGCAGGCTCTCGATGTCGGGGTCGCCGATCTGCAGGCGGATCGCGTCCATCAGCCGGTTGCCGTTCATCATTCCGCCGCCGCGGAACGTGGCATCGACGAGGTGCCACACCTCCCGTTGCGTGAGACCCCGCACCCAGCTCCCCAATGCGTCCAGGCGACCGGCCGCGCAGGCGCCTCCGACCAGCGCGCCGACCGACGCGCCGGCCAGCACCGCCGGCCTGAGGCCACGGGCGAGCAGCGCCTCGAGCGCGCCGATGTGCGCCCAGCCCCTGGCCGAACCGCTCCCGAGCGCGATGCCCAGGCGCGGCGGGCTCATGGTTTCAGCGCGCGATAAAGGTAGGGCAGGCTCACGTCCATCCGGTAATCGATGTCGGAGTGATTGTCGTCGAATTCCTCGTAGCGGTGGGCCACTCCGGCCGCCGACAGCCGCCTGGCCAGCATTCGCGTTCCGTAGTGAATGTGGTACTGGTCGCGCCAGCCACAGTCGATGTAGACGCCCTTCAGGGACTTGAGGTTCCCGGCATGGCGCTTGACAAGATTCACCGGGTCGTGCCGCAGCCAGTGCTTCCAGCGCGCCTCGATCAGTTCTCCGGTATCCAGGTGAAACGGCAGCCGGAATCCCAGCGGAACCCCCGGATCCGGATCGTAGGTCGCGGCCATGCAGACGTTCATCAGCGCATGGCCCTCGGCCGCGGAGATCTTCCGCTTCTTCCAGACCGCGCGCAGGAAGCGGCGTACCCGACCGTCGTCCTCGCCCTGCATGAGCCGGCGCTCAGCCGTCGCGCCGGCCGGGCGCGGCCCCGGGCCCTCCTTGAGCGGCGGCCGGCGGTAGCGCGCCAGCTCGTTCAGCGTGTTGGGCCAGTCGCAGCGATAGACGAAGTCGAAGTAGGCATCCCCGGAGTGGTTAGCGATGGCCCCCCAGTGCCTCGCGTACTTCATGCCATGGATCATCGCGCCGTAGCCGCCCGAGGACTTGCCGAAGCAGCCGCGGTGCTCGCGGGAAGCCAGGGTCCGGAACTCGCGGTCGACGAAAGGCACGATCTCGCGCAGCAGGTAGTCCGCATATCGGCCAATCGCGCTCGAGTTGACGTACTGGTTGCCGCCCAGCGAAGTAAAACAGTCAGGGAACACGATGATCACGGGTCCCATCCGTGCCTGGCGGACCAGCCGCGCGGCCTGCTCAGCCACGTTCTCGTTGAACGGCTTCCAGTTCAGGTGCGCGAGGCCCGAGCCGGTGAACCCGACCAGGTCGTACAGCACGGGGTAGCGGCGACCCGGGCCCGAGGCACGGCGGTCATAGTCGGCCGGCAGCCAGACCGCCAGCCTGCGGACCGAGGGGTCCCGCAGCGGGTTGTCGGCGAGAATTTTCGAGTGATGCTCCAGCACCACGACGGTGCCGGCCTCGCGCAGGGGACGCTTGCGGGCCATGAACGGCTCCTGTTGCTCCAGTCAGACCCGGGAAGATCGCCCGGTGCCGGGCCGAGGTCAATGCGGCCTCAGCCGCGGTCCCGGATGTCTATGAAGGTCAGGAACTCGCTGCGGGTTCGCGCATCGGTCCGGAACGAGCCGAGCATCTTGCTGGTGATCATCGAGACCCGCCGCTTGTGAACGCCGCGCGTGGTCATGCATTCGTGCGCGGCCTCGATCACGACGCCGACGCCCTTCGGCCTGAGGACCTCGTTGATCGCGCGGGCGATCTCGGCTGTCATCTTCTCCTGGACCTGGAAGCGCCTGGCGAACACATCGACGACGCGGGCGAGCTTGCTGATGCCGACGACCTTGTTCGTGGGCAGGTAGCCGACGTGCGCGCGACCGATGATCGGGGCCATGTGGTGCTCGCAATGGGATTCGAACTCGATGTCGCGCAGGACCACCATTTCGTCGTAGCCGGCCGTCTCCTCGAAGGTGCGGCTCAGGTAGTCGCGCGGGTCTACGTCGTAGCCCGAGAACCACTCCCGATAGGCCTCGACGACGCGCCGCGGCGTGTCCCTGAGGCCTTCCCGCGTCGGGTCGTCGCCGGCCCAGCCGAGTAGCGTGCGTACGGCCTGCTCGGCCTCGGCCTGCGTGACGGTTTTGCGCTTCTTCGCCATGGCATATCCTCGTGAGGGGCGGTTCTCCGCCCGGACATCGTAACGCAGCGCTACCGCAACACCACGCATGCGCCCGATCTTCCAGGCTGATCTCGTCAACCAGGCTTTCGGCGATCCCGGCCTCATCCTGGACCTGAAGTTCGAGCGGCGCGCGCTGCTGTTCGATCTGGGGGACGTCGCGCCGCTGCCCACGCGCAAGATCCTGCGCGTATCGGACGTGTTCGTCTCCCATGCGCACATGGATCACTGGAGTGGCTTCGATCGACTGCTGCGGGTGCGCCTGGGCCGTGACACTGGCCTGCGCCTGCACGGGCCGCCCGGCTTCATCGAGCAGGTGGGTCATCGGCTGGCTTCGTACGCCTGGAACCTCGTCGACAGCTATCCGGTCGAGTTCTGCATCGACGTGCGGGAGATCCGTGAAGACGGCTCGGCCGCGAGAGCGAGGTTCAGCAGCCGCGCACGGTTCCGCAGGGAGGACTGCGACGGCGTCGTCACCGCCGGCGGACTGCTGCTCGAGGAGCCGCAGTTCCGGGTTCGCGCCGCGTTCTTCGACCACGGCATTCCCTGCCTGGGCTTCCGCTTCGAGGAAGGCGTCCACATCAACGTCTGGAAAAACAGGCTCGAGGAACTCGGCCTGCCCACCGGCCCGTGGCTCAGCCGCGTGCGCAGCCTGGTCCGCGAGGGAGCGCCGCCGGATACGCAGGTCTCGGTACGCTGGCGCGATCGCGGCGGCGGCCGCGAGCGGAGTTATTCACTGGGCGAGCTCAGCAGCAGCATCCTGAGCCTGTCGCCCGGCCAGGTCGTCTGCTACCTCACGGACCTGGCCGGAACGGCCGAGAACTCCGGGCGCGTGATTGCCTTCGCGCAGGACGCGGACCTGCTGTTCATCGAGGCGGTATTCCTGCACGAGGACCTCGGGCACGCGGAGCGCAAGAACCACCTGACCGCGCGCCAGGCCGGCGAGCTCGCGCGGCTGGCAGGCGCGCGGCTGGCCGTTCCGTTCCACTTCTCGCCCCGCTACATCGGACGTGAGCAGGAGCTCAGGGCGGAGTTCGAGGCCGCGTTCCGAGGCGACGAAGCACGATCAGCGCGGTCGTCCGCCGCGACGCCAGTGAACGAGTAGCGCATAGCCCGCCACCATGCCCCCGAGGTGGGCGAAGTGCGCGACGCCCTGGCCGGAGCCGGTGACGCCGAGGTACAGCTCGAGCAGGCCGTATAGCGTGACGAAAAGCCAGGCGGGCATCGGGATCGGCGGGAACAGCAACATGATCTTGCGCTGCGGGTACGCGAGTCCGAATGCAAGCAGCAGCCCGAATACGCCGCCCGAGGCGCCCACGGTCGGGCGCGGCGGCCCGCCCATGGTCCCGGTCACGATCGTCTGAGCGATCGCAGCGCCGACGACGCAGACCAGGTAATAGGTAAGGTACCGCCGCGAGCCGAGCAGGCGCTCGACCTCGCCGCCGAACATGTACAGCGCCAGCATGTTGAAGAACAGGTGCGCGAGACTGCCGTGCAGGAAACCGTAGCTGAGCAGCTGCCATATCTGGAAGCTCGGCGCGTTCGGAAAGCGCGGCGAATCCGGTGGCCACAATGCGAACGGCCCGATCAGCAGGAAGCCCGTGAGCTGCTGCAGGACGAAGATCGCAACGTTCGCAATCAGCAGGGCGCGTGTGACCGGTGGCAGGTTCATCGGCATCCGGACATGCTAACGGAAAGGGATCGTGGAGGCGCGAGCCGCATGCTAGTTTTGCGTTCGTGAGCGTTGAACCAGACACGCGGACGGCCGGCTGCGGACGAAGCTTGTGCGTGGCGGGGGTGCTGGTCCTCGGTCTGTGCACCGCGCCGGGCGCCGAAGCGGCGCGTCGGCTCGGCTCGCTCGGCTTCGAGCCGTGCACGCTCGCAGCGGTCGGGCTTCCGACCACCGTCGCGGCCCAGTGTGCTTCGCTCGAGGTTCCCGAGAATCGCGCGGACCCCGGGGGTCGCCGGATCAGCCTCGCAGTCGCCTGGGTGCCCGGCAGGGCCCGGCGGACCCGGCCTGATCCCGTCTTCATGCTGGCCGGCGGGCCAGGACAGGCGGCGCGGGAGGCATTTCCAGCAGTTCAGGGCGCGTTCCGGGAGGTGCTCCGCGAGCGTGACGTGATACTGGTCGACCAGCGCGGCACCGGCGGATCCAACCCGCTCGCCTGCCGTGACGAGCAAGGCGCCAGCTCGATCACCGAGAACATCGCCGAGCAGGATCTCGACGCGGCGCGCCGCTTCGCGAGCCACTGCCTCGCCGAGCTCGATGCGGACCCACGCTACTACACGACGACCGAGGCCGCACGCGACCTCGACGACGTCCGCCGGGCGATCGGCGCAGCGCAGATCAACCTGGTCGGCATCTCCTACGGCACCCGGGTGGCGCAGGAATACCTGCGACGATTTCCCGACCAGGCCCGCACGCTTGTGCTCGACGGCGTGGTGCCGCCGTCATTGCCACTCGGCAGCGAGCACGCCCGCAATCTCGACGAGGCGCTGAAGCTGCAGTTCCGTCGCTGCGAGGCCGACCCGGACTGCGCCCGGCATTTCGGCTCGCCATGGGCCTCGCTGCAGCAACTGATCGGGGAACTGGAGCGGGATCCGAAGTCCGTCACGTTCAACGATCCGCTCAGCTTCGAGCTCCGCGATGGCGAGCTCACGCCCGGCATGGTCGCCGGTGTCGTGCGGCTCTATTCCTATTCGCCGCAGCTCGCGGCGCTGTTGCCGATGGCACTCGCGGACGCGCTGGCCGGGCGGCCGCAGGCCCTGATGGCCCAGGCCCGGATGATCGAGGACCTGCTCGGCGAGCAGATCATGCACGGCATGCAGCTGTCGGTCGGCTGCAG
>DATIRA010000386.1:0-12953 GCA_035470225.1 Steroidobacteraceae bacterium
AGCTCCAGTGCCGGGGCGCTCGCCGACGACCCCTTCAGGTAGACCGCGGCATCCACCTTGCCCCGCTTCAAAGTTGCCCCGAGGCTCTTGCGCGCCTCGTTCTCGATGCTCCGCAGGTCCTCGGGCAGCCGGATCGAAAGCTCGAGGTAGCGGTGGTTTACCGCGCGGAGCTCGCAGATCAGGGTGCCCCAGGGTCCGGGGTTCTCGCGCCGGGCGAAGCCGGTCATGCTGCGGATCATCGGTGCACCGGGAAGCTTGCAGGAAGGGTCGGGATACGGCCGGGCCGTGGCCCACTTACGGGAGTGCTGCGGCCGATGCTATAAACGGGATTGGATATTACATGAGAAGCAGCGTGCCGGAGCCAGCCCTGCAGATCGAGCACGCGGACCTCAGCCTGCTCGGCAATCGTGAGGAAAACCAGGACCGCGTGGCAATAGCCGTCGGGGATGGCACGACCCTGCTGGTCGTCGCGGACGGCATGGGCGGGCACTCGGACGGCGCGAGGGCAGCCGAGCGCGCGGTCGACTGCATTCTGGCCGAGTTCTGGGAAGCCGCCCACCCGCTGTTCGATCCGGAGGGTTTCCTGCACCTGACGATCGGTCGCGCCCATGAGGCGGTGGCCGAGCTCGGGCGCGGACTGCCCTCGGACATCCGGCCGCGGGCCACCTGCGCCGTCTGCATCGTCCAGCGTTCGGGTGCGCACTGGGCACACGTAGGCGACAGCCGCGTGTATTTGCTCAGGGACGGCGCGGTGCTGTGTCGGACCCGCGACCACAGCCACGTCGAACTGCTGCTGCGCTCCGGCAGGATCACCGAGCGGCAGGCCCAGGAGCATCCGATGCGCAACTACGTCGAATGCTGCATCGGCGGCGACCCGACGCTGCCCGAGATGTCGCTCGGCGGTCGCAGGGTGCTGCTGCCGGGCGACGTGCTGCTGCTGTGCTCGGACGGACTGTGGGGCGGACTGTCGCAGGAGCAGATCGGCTCGCTGACGCTAAGCCCGCCCGGCGGGCTCGGCGCGGCGCTGCGTGAACTCGGCGAGAGATCGTTGCGTGCGACCGCGCCGCACGCGGACAACACTACGGCCGCGGCGCTGCGCTGGCTGGGATCCTGACGCGTGGGGGGACGAGTGATGGCGAGACCGAGCGGCAGGCAACCGGCTGAGCTCCGGCCCATTCGTCTGACGCGGGGTTTCACGCGCCATCCCGAAGGCTCGGTGCTGGTGGAGTTCGGCGAGACGCGGGTGCTGGTCACGGCGAGCATCGAGGAGAGCGTGCCAGGGTTCCTGCGCGGGCGCGGCCAGGGCTGGGTGACCGCCGAATACGGCATGCTGCCCCGAGCGACGCATAGCCGCTCGCCGCGCGAGGCGGCCCGGGGGAAGCAGGGAGGACGGACGCTCGAGATCCAGCGCCTGATCGGTCGATCGCTGCGCGCGGTCGTGGACTTGCGCGGCCTCGGTGAGCGCACGCTGAAGCTGGACTGCGACGTGTTGCAGGCGGACGGCGGCACGCGGACAGCCGCGATCACCGGCGCCTATGTCGCGTTGCACGATGCGGTGGACTGGCTGCGTCGCCGTCGGAACCTGGCCTCGAGCCCGGTGCACGGCCAGGTCGCGGCCGTCTCCGTAGGCATCGTCGCGGGCCAGCCGGTCGTGGACCTGGACTATGCGGAAGACTCGGACGCCGAGACGGACATGAACGTGGTCATGAACAACGGCGGCGGATTCGTCGAGATCCAGGGAACCGCCGAGGGACACGCGTTCCGCCGACACGAGCTCGACGCGATGCTCGACCTCGCCACCAGCGCCTGCGGGCGTCTGTTCGAGGTGCAGGCCGCGGCAATCGCGGCGCAGCCGGGAGCCCGGGTCGAATCGTGAGGATTCCGCGCGGGATCGTGCTGGCCTCCGCCAACGCCGGCAAGCTCCGCGAGATGCGCGCCATCCTGACCCCGCTCGGGCTCACGGTGCGCTCGCTCAGTGAATTCACCGACAGATCGGCCGTCGAGGACGGCCTGAGCTTCGTCGAGAACGCGATCATAAAGGCGCGCTTCGCGGCCGAGGCCGCGGGCCTGCCGGCCATCGCCGACGATTCCGGGCTCGAGGTCGATGCACTCGGCGGCGAACCCGGCATCCGCTCGGCGAGGTATGCGGGGGCGGCCGCGGACGCCCACGCCAACAACCAAAAACTGCTCGAAGCGATGAGCGAGGTTCCGGCGGCGCAGCGCGGCGCCCGGTTCCGCTGCGCGATGGTGTATATGCGCTGGCCGCTCGACCCGGCGCCGCTCGTTTCCCAGGCATGCTGGGAAGGGCGGATCGCAGCCCGGGCCCACGGCGCGGGTGGGTTCGGTTACGACCCGCTGTTCCTGCCAGCTGGCCTGACGGTAACCGCGGCGGAGCTGGACCCGGACACGAAGAACCGGCTCAGCCACCGCGGCCACGCCCTGCGCGGACTGGTCGCAGCGCTCGCAGAGATGCAAGCGGATCGATGATCGACAGCAGCGGTCCGCCACTTTCGCTCTACGTCCATCTCCCCTGGTGCGTCAGGCGCTGCCCATACTGCGATTTCAACGCGCACGCCCGGCCTAGAGCCGGCCTGCCCGAGAGCGAATACCTGGTTGCGCTGATCGCAGACCTCGAGGCGTCGGCGCCAGGCTGCGGCAGACGCAGGCCTGTATCGGTGTTCTTCGGCGGTGGAACTCCCAGCCTGTTTTCACCGCAATCCATCGAGCGCCTGCTCGAGGCGGCGGACCGTGTGCTCGGGCTGCCGTCCGGAGCCGAAATCACGCTCGAGGCGAACCCTGGAACCATCGAGCATGGTCGTTTCAGCGCGTACCGTGCAGCGGGGATCAACCGCGTTTCGCTCGGAGCCCAGAGCTTCGACGACGCAATGCTCGCGGCGCTGGGGAGGATCCACTCGCACCTCGAAATCGAGGCGGCGGTCGCCGAGCTGCACAGGGCGGGTCTCGGCAATTTCAATCTCGACCTGATGTATGCACTGCCGGGTCAGACGATCGAGCAGGCACGGCGCGACGTCGAGCGGGCGCTCGAACTCAGTCCCGCGCACGTCTCCCACTACCAGCTCACGCTGGAGCCGGGCACGCCGTTCTCCCGCAGGCCGCCCGTGCTGCCCGACGACGAGGCGGCCTGGGAGATGCAGCTCGCCTGCTCCGAGCGCTTGTCGGCAGCGGGCTTCGCGCAATACGAGGTCTCGGCTTGGTCGAGACCCGGCATGCAATGCAGGCACAACCTGAACTACTGGCGTTTCGGGGACTACCTCGGGCTCGGGGCGGGTGCGCACGGGAAGCTCACGGACCGGGGCAGCGGGTCCGTGCGCCGCACGGCTCGCGTCAGCGATCCCGCGGCGTACCTCGCGGCGGGCTCGCAGCCGGAGCGACTCGCCGAGGATCGCATCGTGACGGCCGAGGAGCTGCCATTCGAGTTTTGCCTGAACGTCCTGCGACTGGGCGAGGGATTCGATGCCGACCTGTTTGAGCAACGAACCGGGTTGCCTCTGGCTTGCCTCCAGCCTCGCCTCGACGAGGCGCAGGCCCGCGGCCTGATGGCGCAGGATCGGTCCGGCCACTGGATTGTGACCAGGCTCGGCACGCGCTTCCTGAATGACCTGCAGGCGGTGTTCCTGCCATCGGGCGGCCCGGGAAGGCCCGATCGGCAGCGAAGCGGGTCGCCGCGGCGATCAGACTTATGCACAGATGAAGGGCGTGCTTCAGATTCGGCACCTTAGCCAGCATATTCGAAGTGACATATTAGGCGAGATACGCAACTATATGAATTACAAATGAAAATTGCCGTGATCAAAATTTGATCAAAGCAAGGATGCGCACGGCAGACCGCAGCGGCGAGGTGTGTGCGACAGCGAGGTCCACAGATTTATCCACAGCTTTTGTGGATAAAAGGCGGCAATTCGACCCCGACCGGGCCACGCACCCGCGCCCGGGCCGCTCAACCCGACACTGAGCTTGTCCCGCTCCGGCCGGGCGCCTATACTTGCCGGCCCTTTTTTCCGACTCCTTGCAGGAACGGCGGCCATGAAGAGCGGCATTCATCCCGATTACAAGCAGATCACGGTTACCTGCAGCTGCGGAAACACCTTCGAGACCCGCTCGACGATGGGCGAGGACCTCCAGATCGAAGTTTGCTCGAACTGCCACCCGTTCTACACGGGCAAGCAGAAGATCGTCGACACGGGCGGGCGCGTCGACCGCTTCCGCAAGAAGTACGGTCGCGGCTGACCGGCCGGTCACCGGGGTTTCGCGAGCGGGGCGCCTCAGGGCGCCCCGCTGCTTTTCGGCCCCCTGGATTGCATTCCAGGCATGCGAGCGGAACTTTGTCGGCCGGGCCGGGGACTCTAGACTCTGGATTGGCCATGAACGCGAGACGAACCATGCTCCTGAGGCGGCTGCGGGCAACAGCGATACTGGCGGCCGCGCTGCTCGCGTCCGCCTGCGCCACGAACCCGGTGACCGGCGGCACCGACATCGTGACGATGAGCGAGGCGCAGGAGATCGAGCTCGGCCGCCAGATGCATCCGAAAATCCTGCAGCAGTACGGGCGCTACGAGGACGAGTCGCTGCAGGCCTATGTGAACGAAGTCGGGCAGCGGATCGCGCGAACCAGTCATCGTCCCGGCCTGCAGTACACGTTCACCGTGCTCGACAGCGACGAGGTCAACGCGTTCGCGTTGCCCGGCGGCTACGTGTACATCACCCGCGGCATCATGGGTTACCTGAATTCGGAGGCGGAACTCACCGCCGTGCTCGGTCACGAGGTCGGCCACGTCACAGCGCGGCATTCGGTACGCCAGCAGACCGGCGCGACGGCTGCGGGCATCGGAGCCACGCTGATCGGCGTGCTCACCGGCAGCGGTGATCTCGCGGGCCTCGCCAACATGGCGGGCACCGCGCTGGTTCGTGGCTACGGGCGCGACATGGAACTCGAGGCCGACGCGATAGGCGCCGAGTACCTGAACAGGCTCGGCTACGATCCCGAGGCGATGGTTGACGTCGTCCGGCTGCTGAAGAACCAGGAGATGCTGGAAGTGCAGATGGCGAGGCAGGAGGGCCGCCAGCCACGTGTGTACCACGGCGTCTTCTCGACGCATCCGGACAACGACCAGCGACTGAACGAAGTCGTCGCGGCAGCGGGTGCGGCGGCTGCCGCGGGCCAGCCTCGGAGCGAGGGTCGGGAGGCTTACCTCGAGCGAATCGCCGGGCTGCCCGTCGGGCCGAGCCGGGCCCAGGGCGTCGTGCGCGCCTCGCGTTTCTACCACGCGGACCTCGGGATCACCGTTGCGTTCCCGAGCGGCTGGCAGGTGGACAACATGCCGAGCAAGGTCGTTGCCGCCCGCCCGGAGAAGGATGCGTTCCTGCAGCTGATGGCGATGCCGGTGCCGCCGGGCCTCGCGCCCCGCGAATTCCTGGCGCGAAACCTGAGCGGAGTGTCGCTGTCCGGGGCGGAGCCGCTCGAGGTCAACGGGCTTCCCGGCTACGGCGTGGTCGCGCGCGAAATAGCCCTGCCCTGGGGAAATCGCGGTCCTGCCCGGTACGCGGTCGTCTATCTGAACGGGCTGGCCTACGTGTTTCTCGGCGCCTCGCGCCTCTCTGCGGCCTTTGCGGCCAACGACCCGATCTTCATGTCGAGCATCCGGACTTTCCGGCGGCTCAAGAGCAACGAGTTTCAACTCGGCGAGCCGAACCGGATCAAGATAGTCAGGGCCACTCGGGGAATGCGTATGGAGGAGCTCGCCCGCGCCTCGCCCATCAAGGCCTACCCGCTGGAAAGACTGCGCCTGCTCAACGACTTATATCCGGACGGGCAGCCCGCGGCGGGCCAGTTGCTGAAGATCGTCCAGTAGTTTTACGAGCTTGATTAGGTTGCCCGGTCGTGCAAGGCTCCCGGGTGGCTCGGAGGTCGTCCCGGGTCGTCCTGCAAGAGCAAGAGAAACACGATGAGCGGCAGCAAATACGAACTGGTCAACCTGGACACCGGCAAAAAGTCGGTGCTCGATTCACGCGTCGGCACTCTGGGTCCGGACTGCGTCAACATAAGCAGCATCACCAAGGACCTCGGCGTGTTCACGTTCGACCCGGGCTTCATGGCCACGGCGTCCTGCGAGAGCAAGATCACCTACATCGATGGCGATGCGGGCATCCTGCTGTACCGGGGCTACCCGGTGGACCAGCTCGCGACGAAGTCGAATTTCCTCGAAGTCGCGTACCTGCTCAACTACGGCGACCTGCCCTCGCAGGCGCAGCTCGAGCGTTTCGACGGCTCGATCCGGCGTCACACGATGCTGAACGAGTCGCTGCTGCGCTTCTTCAACGGTTTCCATTACGACGCTCACCCGATGGCGATGGTCGCGGCCGTCGTCGCGTCGATGGCCGCCTTCTATCACGACTCGATGGACATCCATAACCCGCGGCACCGGGAGATCTTCGTCCATCGGATCATCGCGAAGCTGCCGACGATCTCGGCGGCAGCCTACAAGCATCTGCTCGGGCAGCCGTTCGTGTACCCGCGCAACGACCTCGACTACTGCACGAACATGCTGCAGATGTTCTTCTCGGTGCCGTCCGAGGAATACGAAGTGGATCCGGTCGCCGCGCAGGCGATGGATCTGCTGTTCATCCTGCACGCCGACCACGAGCAGAACGCGAGCACGTCCACGGTCCGGCTGGCCGGCAGCACCGGCTGCAACCCCTATGCGGCCGTCTCAGCCGGCGTTTCGGCGCTCTGGGGCCCGGCCCACGGCGGCGCGAACGAAGCGGTCCTGAGGATGCTCGAGAGCGTCGGCACGGTCGACAACATCCAGAAGTTCCTGGATCGCGTGAAGGACAAGAACGACAGCACGCGCCTGATGGGGTTCGGCCACAGGGTCTACAAGAACTTCGATCCGCGCGCGCAGATCATCCGCGAGATGTGCCACAAGGTGCTCGGGCGGCTCGGCCGCACCGACAACCCGCTGTTCGAGCTGGCGCTCCGGCTCGAGGAGATCGCGCTGAAGGACGAGTACTTCATCTCCCGCAAGCTGTACCCGAACGTCGACTTCTACTCCGGGATCATCTACAGCGCGCTCGGCATCCCCCGCTCGATGTTCACGGTGATGTTCGCGATCGCGCGCACGGCGGGCTGGGTGGCGCAGTGGCAGGAGATGATCGCCGAGCCAACCATGAAGATCGGGCGTCCACGGCAGCTCTACACCGGGGCCAAGCAGCGCGATTACGTGGACCTCGACAAGCGCGGCTGAGCGCGCAGCAGGGGTTCACTCGAGCAGCGACTCGACCTCGGCGGCGCTGGCGCGTCGCATGGGTCGGCCGTCCACCGGGCTGGTGGGCGACTGCCGTATACCGTCCAACGGAAAAACGACCGCGTCGACCGTCTGCCGCCCGGCCACAAAGCGCACGGCCGGGTAGGGGACCGTCCGATCGCGCTCGAACCTCAGGCGCCGCTCGAGGATCTCGTGTGGAACACCCCGCTCCGCGAGGCGCAGCGTCACGGATTCGGTCGTGTCGGCGAACAGGTGCAGGTTGATGTCGGAATGCGCCGACGCCGTGCCCGCGAGCACTGGTCCGACCAGTCGCGGCTCGAACTCGGCCATCAGCTGCATCGCCTGCAGCGCTGAACGACGCAGCTGTGCCAGATCCTGCTGGTGGCGGTCGGATGCGAACAGCCGCTGGTGGGCGACCAGCGCGGCCTCGATCTCACGATTGCGCGGCAGGATCGACGCGTCCGTCACGCCGAGGCGCTCGGCCGCCTTGCGCTTCGCGAGCAGGTAGTCCTCGACGCCCTGCTCGCGCATGATCCGGGCGGCCTCCTCGGCCACTGCTGCCCGCAGCATCTCGGCCCGGGGATTCGGTCGGCGGTTCATCGCAGCTGCTCAGAAGATCGAATCACTGCCCTGCACGGGCACGACCGATTCTGCCTCGACGTCCGACGGGTAATCCATTGCGTCGGGATCGGGCGCGTAGCGCTCGAGGAAAGTCTCGAAGACCGCGCCGCTCGCGCCGGCGCGCGTCGGTCGGCCGGTGCTGCGCGAGACCCACATCCGCAGTACTCCCTCCGGCTCGGGCTGGCGGTGTTCCGGCCGGCCGTCGAGCGCGTCCTTCATGAAGTAGATCCACATCGGCAGCGCCGTGCGGCCACCTTCCTCTCCAGCTCCGAGCGAGCGTTCCTGGTCGAAGCCGATCCAGGTCGCGGCCACCAGGTCGGAATTGAAGCCGACGAACCACGCGTCCCGGCGATCGTTGGTGGTTCCCGTCTTGCCGGACAGGTCCCGTCGCCCGAGTTCCTTCGCGCGCTGTGCGGTCCCGCGCTGGATCACGTCGCCCAGCATGTCTGTCATGATGAAAGCGTTCGCGGCTGAAATCGCGCGCGGCGCGCAGTCCACCCCGGCCTCGCTCTGCGGCGCCTGCTCCGGGTCCGTCGCCGTGCTCGCCTCGGGGCAGGCAGTCACCGGGTGCGCCTGCTCGACGACGGTGCCGTCCGCATCGAGCACGCGTTCCATGAAATGCGGCTCGATCAGCGAACCGCCATTGGCGAACGCGGCGTATCCCCGTGCCATGTCGAGCGGCGTCACCTGCCCGGTACCCAGGGCCAGCGTCAGGTTCGGCGGGATCGCTTCCTGACCGAAACCGAACGCGGCGATGTGCCGTGCCGCGAACCCGATTCCGGTGCCGCGCAGCAGGCGCACCGAAATCAGGTTCCGTGAGCGCGCGAGCCCCTCGCGCATCGGCGTCGGCCCGTAAAAGCGGCGGCTGTAGTTCTGCGGACGCCATTCCTCGCTGCCCTCGCCGGCCTCGATCACCAGTGGCGCGTCGTCGACGAGCGTCGCGGGGGTGAAGCCCTTCTCCAGTGCCGCCGAGTACAGGAATGGCTTGAAGGCCGAACCGGGCTGGCGCTTCGCCTGCACGGCCCGGTTGTACTTGCTCGCTCCGAAGTCGAAGCCGCCCACCAGCGCGATCACCGCGCCGTCATCCGGGTCCATTGCCACCAGCGCACCGGACACCGCCGGCAGCTGGGCCAGTCGGTGGCCACCCTCGGGCCGCGGCTCGACGTAGACGATGTGCCCGGGCTCGATGATCTCTCCGGCCGATTTCGGCGCAGGGCCGAGCCGGTCGTCCTCCAGCGCGGCGCGCGCCCAGGACATGTCTTCCCATGCGAGCGGGATTTCGCTGCCGTCGCGAGCCAGCAGGCGCGCACTGCGCTCCCCGACCTCGATGACCAGCGCGGGCTGCAGGTTCGCCTGCGGAGGATGGCTCTGCAGCGCTTCGCTGCGCGCCTGCGGATCGTCCAGCCGGGCCGGGTCCACGGTTCCGGCGGGCCCGCGGTAGCCGTGGCGACGATCATATTCGAGGATCGCGCGCCATGCGGCCGCGTTGGCCGAGGCTTGCAAGCGGCTGTCCACGGTCGTGATGACGCGGTATCCGTCGGTCAGCGCCGCCGGTCCGAAACGCTCGACCATCCATGCGCGCGCCATCTCGCCGACGTAGCCGGCCTCGAGTTCGATGTCCGGGCCATGGATACGGCCCTCGATCGGTGCCGCGAGTGCCCGTTCCCGCGCCTGTGCATCGATCTTGCCGGTCTCCTGCATGCGGCGGAGCACGTAGGCCCGCCGCCCCGCGGCACGCTCGGGGCTCGCGACCGGGTTGTCGCGCGACGGCGAGCGCGGCAATCCGGCGATCAGCGCCGCCTCGGCCAGGTCGAGCTGTCCGAGGTCCTTGTCGAAGTAGACCTTCGCAGCAGCGCCGATCCCGTATGCGCGCTGCCCCAGGAAGATCCTGTTCAAGTACAGCGTCAGGATCTCGTTCTTGCTGAACTCGCGCTCGAGTCGCAAGGCCAGGAACACCTCCTTGAGCTTGCGGCGCAGCGTTCGCTCCGAGGTCAGGACCGTGTTTCGCGCGAGCTGCATCGTGATCGTGCCGCCACCCTCCCGGACGCCGCCGGCGGAGAGGTTGCTCGCGACGGCGCGCAGCAGACCCTGCCAGTCGACGCCGGGATGTTCATAGAAGCGGTCATCCTCGGCCGCGAGGAATGCGTCGATCATCACGTCCGGGATGTCTTCCCAGGCCACCGGGATACGGCGCTGCTCGCCGACCTGTGCGATCAGCTTGCCGTCCCGCGTGAACACCTGCAGCGGGAGCTGCAGCCGGATGTCCCTGAGCTCCGCCGCCTGAGGGATCTCAGGCTCGAGATACAGGTAAGCACCTGCGAATCCCATCGCCACGGCGACTGCTACGGCGAACGCGGCCGTGAGCATGATCACGAGTAGTCTCAAAACGATCCGGTTCATTGCCAATTCTGAGATGCAGTCCTTGCCGGCCTTCCGGGGGATGTGCATAGTAGCCCGCGACGCAAGGGCAAACTCATCGAAAGATGGGGGCGCAAAGCCACCGGTCTACGGGCTCGGCCTATGACAGCGGGGTTGCCGGTCGGGACCTTACCGGAGTCGCGAATCGAGCGCGACCGTGGTCCACGACCGTCACACTCGCCGCCGCGCCGGACCCCCGGCACCGGAAGCTCCGCACCAGCCCGCGTACGTGGATCATGAATTGCACGTCCGACAACAGGGCGTGCGCGGCGAGAGGCGGGTTTTGCTATGGCGCTCACAATTATTTTCGGCAAGACGCTGTTATATAGTGGCGCAGGGGCATCAATTCCACTCAATATTTGCTGCGCAAGCTTTTGAACTAGAAGGACACAGTCGTGCTGTTTCAGCGCAGGTACCGACCGGTCATAGGCCTCGATATCACGACCTCTTCGATCAAGCTCATCGAGCTTTCGAAGAGCGGCGACGGATACCGGGTGGAGTCGTACGCGGCCGAGCCGTCACCGCCGAACGCCATCAACGAAAAGGCCATCGTGGACGCCCAGGCGGTCGGCGATGCGGTGCGACGTGCCGTCAAGCGTTCCGGCGCCCGCGGCGGCGATTGCGCGGTGGCGATCAGCGGCGACGCGGCGATCACCAAGATCATCCAGATGCCGCGCAGCCTGCGTGAGAGCGAGCTCGAGTCGCAGGTGGAGATGCAGGCCGACCAGTACATACCCTTCCCGATGGAAGAGGTGAGCTACGACTTCGAGGTCGTCGGCCCGTCCGAGAAGGATCCCGACATGCTCGACGTGCTGCTGGTCGCGACGCGATCGGAGAACGTCGAGCAGCGCCAGGCCTCGGTCCAGGCCGCCGGTCTGTCCGCGCGCATCGTCGACGTGGAAGCGTTCGCACTCGAAAACGCCTGCAGGCTGCTGACCCACCAGATGCCGGATGGCGGACTCGAGCGCACGATCGCGGTCATCGACTTCGGCGCGAGCAGCACGACGTTCTCGGTGCTCCGCGACCTGAAGGTTACGTACACGCGAGACTTCGCCTTCGGCGGGCAGCAGCTCACCGAGGAGATCATGCGCAGCTACGGCCTGAGCATGGAAGAAGCCGGGCGGGCCAAGAAGGAAGGCGGACTGCCGGGGAACTACCAGTCCGAGGTGCTCGATCCGTTCATCGACGACATGTGCCAGCAGGTGAGCCGCTCGCTGCAGTTCTACCTGGCTTCGGGCAGCGGCCGGGAGCAGCCGGAGCTGCTGCTTATCTGCGGCGGTTGCGCGAACATTCCGGGCGTCGCCGATGTGATCTCGAGCCGTGTCGGCATCCCTGCCGAGCGTGGCGACCCGCTGGGACAGATGAAAATCTCCTCCCGGGCCCTGGCCCAGGGGGTGAAGAAGGACGCAACCGCGCTGCTCACGGCCTGCGGCCTGGCGCTGAGGAGCTTCGACTGACATGCCGAGAATCAACCTTCTGCCGTGGCGCGAGACCGAGCGCAAGCGCAAGCGCCAGGAGTTCTACATGTCGCTCGGCGCCGCGCTCGCGACGGCCGCGCTGGTGACGCTGCTCGGGCGCTGGCAGATGAGCGCCGCGATCGCGCACCAGGAAGAGCGCAATGGCATCCTGAAGGCCGAGATCGCCGAGCTGGACAAGAAGATCGAGGAGATCGTCGGTCTCGAGAACCAGAAGCGCCGACTGCTCGCCCGGATGGAGATCATCGAAACGCTGCAGCGCAGCCGACCGGAAATCGTCCACATCTTCGACGAGCTGGTCAGGATCATTCCCGAGGGCGTCTACCTGACCTACCTGAAGCAGACGGGAACGCGCTTCGAGATGCGGGGCGTGGCGCAGTCGAGCACGCGAGTGTCGGCATTCATGCGCAACATCGACAGTTCGGAATGGCTCGCGGACCCGGCGCTCAGGATCGTCGAGACCAAGGGCAGCGGCGCTGGACGCGGCGCGGAGTTCACCCTTCTCGCGAGCCAGCGGCCCCAGACCCCGCCCGAGGGAGAGGAAGGGGCAGCCCAGCAGCAGGTGGCCGCCAAATGAACAAGCTCAAGGAACTGCTCGACCAGCTGCGGAACCTCGATCCCAACGATCCGGGTCGCTGGCCATTCGGCGTGCGAATCGGCGTGGTCATCCTGCTGTTCGCGCTCGCAGCCTCCTTCGGCTACTACTACTTCGTCTGGAAGTCGCAGCGGCCGATCCTGCTCGAGGCGCGCGCCAAGGAGACCGAGCTGTGGAGTACGCTCGAGGCAAAGGCGAAGAAAGCCGCCAATCTCGAGGCGTACAAGGAACAGCTGGCCGAGATGGAGAAGTCCTTCGGCGCCATGCTGCGGCAGTTGCCGAACAGGACCGAGGTCCCGAACCTGCTGGTCGACATCTCGCAGGCCGGCCTCGCGGCGGGCCTCGAGGAGAAGCTGTTCCAGCCCCAGGGCGAGACCCGCAGGGACTTCTACGCCGAACTGCCCATCACGATCCGGCTCACCGGCGCCTACCACGAGATGGGCGCCTTCGCGAGCGCGGTAGCGGCGCTGCCGCGCATCGTGACGCTGCACGACATCGAGATAAAGCCAGCGGGCGGCGATGGGGCCGATCTCACGCTGGACGTGACGGCAAAGACCTATC
>DATIRA010000387.1:0-2856 GCA_035470225.1 Steroidobacteraceae bacterium
GGCACCGGGCAGCTGGTACATCAATGCGGTCGCGACGTTCGCACAGTACCGCGGCCGCGGCGTGGCGAGCCGCCTGATCGCGGACACCGAGTCATGCGCCGCGGCGGCATCTTGTGATCGGGTCAGCCTGATCGTCGCGTCGGAGAACACAGCGGCGATCCGCCTATACGAACATCTTGGCTACCATGCCGTGGACTCAGCACCAGTCATGCCATATCCCGGCTGCCTGCACGGCGGCAACTGGGTGCTGATGGTCAAGCGGCTCGCAGCCGGAAGGTCGCCGGCCTGAGGCTCCGGCTTCGGTGCGGGGTGGGCGCCTCGAACACGAGGAACGTGTCCATGAAGCGGTCCGGTCGGTTCGTCGCCCCTCCCTCAGCCGATGCTCCGTCGCGGCGACTCTCCGGTCCAGTCCTTGTAGGCGTGACAGAATGCGACCGAGTCCCGGTATCCGAGTCGCTCGGCAATCTCCTGCAGGCTCATGTGGCGCAGTCCGAGGTACTTGCGCGCACGTTCCAGCCTTATTTCGCGCAGCAGCGTCGAGAAAGACGTGCCTTCCATGGACAGGCGCCGCTGCAGCGTTCGCTCGTTCATACGCAGCGCAGCGGCAATTTGCGGCAGAGACCCGATCGGGGTGCTCCAGCGCAGCCACCGGCGGACGAGCTCGGCAGGATTCGCCGCTGACTCGAGGTTCTGGCTCATCGCGCGGCACTGCGCCTCGAACAGCCGTCGCGAGGTCTCGTTGGCCTGCGGCAGTGGCATATCGAGCACACGCGCATCCATCAGGATTCCGCCGGCGGGCGCCGAGAAGACGAGTTCGCAGCCGAAGAACTCCCGGTATGACGCCGTGCCGCCCGCCGCGGCGTGAGCGAACGATACCCTGAGCGGGACCGTGCGCGGGCCGAGCAGATCCCGCAGCAGCGTGACGAAGCAGGCGATGTCGCGCTCGGCGAAGAAACTGCGGCAGTCGCCCAGGTCGACGCGCTCCTCGACCTGCAGCAGCGCGTGACGGTCGTTACGCCACAGGGATATCTCGAACATGCCCCAGGCCAGCAGCGGATAGTCGAAGAAGACCCGGACCATCTGGCCGACGTCTGCGCAGGCCGAGGCTGCCAGGCCGAGCACGCCGAACATGTTCAGGTGATACGACTGTCCCACGCGCAGGCCCGCGTCGGGCTGACGGAGCCGGCCGAGCGCGGCGAGCGTAAAATCGAGTTCCTGCTCCAGCGTGATCTGGCAGGCGGGCTCGTCGAGCGCGAGACGCGGGATCCCGGCGCGGTCCAGCAGCGGATCCACGCGTATCCCATGGGTGTCCAGATAGCGGATGAACGGGCCCAGTCCATAGGCGAGCCGCAGTTCGCGGCTCATCAGCGAGCTGCAGACGTGCCATCCGCCGGACAGCGGGACCGCATTGTCGCTTACACGCATGCTGTCGGGCTCCGGCAACGATTGTCGCAAAATATCAATCTCATTGTCACGCCGATCATTCCGCGGCCCGCTCTGGCGCGTGCAAACTGCAAGACTGTTTCTGCGCTCAAGCGGGGAGTCCTGCCAATGCACCAGGCCAGCGAAGCTGCCGCCACCGTCGATCGCGCTGCTCGGACAGCGTCGCCGCGGGTCGTCATCATCGGCTGCGGTATGTCCGGAATACTGATGGGCCACCGGCTCAAGCAGGCCGGGCTCGAGTCCTTCACGATCCTCGAAAAGGCCGCGACGCTCGGAGGAACCTGGCGCGAGAACACCTACCCGGGCATCGCGTGCGACGTGCCGTCGCACAACTACACTTATACGTTCGAGCCGAATCCCGGCTGGTCCATGGTCAATTCCGGAGGGGCCGAAATCCAGGACTACCTGCAGCGCACGGCCAGCAGGCACGGCGTGCTCGAGCACGTGACCTTCAATACCGAGGTTGCCCGCGCCACCTGGCAGGGTGATGCCTGGAGCCTCGAAACGACGGACGGACGCGAGTTGATCGCCGACATTCTCATCTCGGCGACCGGGGTGCTGCACCATCCGGCTTTCCCCGACATCGCTGGACTCGAGGATTTCGCGGGCGCGAAGTTCCACACCGCACGCTGGGATCATTCGGTGGACCTGCAGGGCAAGCGCGTCGGTATCATCGGCACCGGCTCGACCGCGGCGCAGATCATTCCCGCGCTGATGGACCAGGTCGGCCGGTTCTCGATCTTTCAGCGCACGGCGCAGTGGATCTTCCCTCTGCAGAACCGTCCCTACCGCGAGACGACGAAACGGCTGCTGCAGCGGTTCCCGATCCTGACGCGCTGGCTTTACCGCTGGCATGCGTTCTGGCTCGAGGAGCTGTTCTCGAAGGCCGTGGTCGGGGGCGGCTGGCGGCATCGGTTGCTCAGCTGGAAGTGCCGCCGCAACCTGGCCCAGGTCAAGGACCCGGTCCTGCGCCGCAAGCTGACGCCGGACTATGAGCCGGGTTGCAAGCGCTTGATCTTCTCCGTCTCCTTCTACGAGGCGATGCAGAAGCCGAATGCGGACCTCGTCACCGAGGCCATCGAGCGCGTCGAGCCGCGTGGCGTCGTGACCCAGGACGGGCGACTGCACGAGCTCGACGTGCTGATCCTCTCGACCGGCTTCAAGGCCGACCAGTTCATGCGGCCGATGGAGATGGTCGGGGAGGGTGGCCTCACGCTGAGCGATGCGTGGCGCGAAGGGCCGAGTGCCTACCGGTCGCTGGCGGTGCCTGGGATGCCCAACTTCTTCATGTTGATCGGTCCGCACAGCCCGATCGGCAACCTGTCGCTGATCACGATCGCCGAGCGCCAGGCCGACTACATCATGAAGTGCATCGCCACGATCCAGCGGCGCAGCGTCGCGATGGCCCCGAAG
>DATIRA010000388.1:0-3673 GCA_035470225.1 Steroidobacteraceae bacterium
CCTGGCGCTGCCGAAGCCGATGTCGCCGGCGCAGAGCGCGACCACCCGGTACGGCAGCCCCAGTCCCTGCAGCACCTTCTCGGCGTGGCCGGTCAGCTCCTCGAGCGCGGCGTAGGACTCCTCCGGCTTCGCCATCTGCACCAGCTCGACCTTCTCGAACTGGTGCTGGCGGATCATGCCGCGCGTGTCCTTGCCGTAGCTGCCCGCCTCCGAGCGGAAGCATGGTGTATGCGCCACGTAGCGCCGCGGCAGCGTGTCGGCCTCGAGGATGCCCTCGCGCGCCAGGTTCGTGACCGGCACTTCAGCGGTCGGGATCAGGAACAACTCCTGCTCGCCGGAGGTCGTCCGGAACAGGTCCTCCTCGAACTTCGGCAGCTGTCCGGTGCCCACGAGCGCCTGCCGAGCCACCAGGTATGGGGCATAGACCTCGGTGTAGCCGTGCTGCGTCGTGTGCAGGTCGAGCATGTACTGGATCAGCGCACGGTGCAGCCGCGCGAGGGTGCCCCTGAGCACGACGAAGCGTGCGCCCGAGATCCGCCCGGCTGCCTCGAAGTCCATCGTCGAGAGCTTCTCGCCGATCGCGACGTGATCGAGCGGCGTGAAATCGAATTCGCGCGGCTCGCCCCAGCGGCGGACCTCGAGGTTGGCGGACTCGTCACGGCCCTCGGGAACGCTCTCGTGCAGCAGGTTTGGAAGCCCGAGCAGCAACGCGTCCGACTCGGCCTGCACCGCCGCGAGTTCCTGCTCCAGTCCCTCGAGCCGGCGTGACAATGCCTCGCCCTCCGCGATCAGCCCGGAGACATCCTCGCCCCGACCCTTCGCCTGCCCGACCTTCTTCGCGTGCGCGTTGCGCGCCGCACGAACCTCGTCGGCCGCGACCTGCGCGGCCTTGCGCCGCTCCTCGAGCGAGCGGAATTCCCCGACGTCGAGCACGAAGCCGCGTCGTGCGAGGTTCCGGGCAACGGAGTCGGGATCGGTGCGCAGCAGGCGTGGGTCGAGCATGGCAGGCTTCACGGAAAAGGGGACAGATTTATTTTCGCAGAGCGCAAATAAATCTGTCCCCTTTTCCGCAAATAAATCTGTCCCCTTTGGGGGCTACTTGCGGAGGCGCGCGCGTATGCGCTCCAGCGCCTCGCCGATCTTGATCTCGAGCCCGCGCGGGACCGGCTCGTAGTAGCGCCGCGGTTCCATTTCGTCCGGGAAGTACTTCTCCCCTTCCGCGACGGCGTCGGCCTCGTCGTGCGCATAGCGGTATCCCCGCCCGTAGCCGAGGCCCTTCATCAGCGAGGTGGGCGCGTTGCGGAACCGGAGCGGGACATCCAGCGTTCCGAGCTCCTTCGCATCGGCCATGGCCGCCTTGAACGCGACGTAGACAGCGTTGCTCTTCGCGGCGCAGGCCATGAATACCACGGCCTGCGCGATCGCGAGCTCGCCCTCGGGACTGCCGAGTCGCTCGTAGGTCGCGCTGGCCTCGAGCGCGAGCGTGAGCGCCCGCGGGTCGGCATTACCGATGTCCTCGGAGGCCATCCGCAGCACGCGGCGCGCCACGTAGCGCGGATCGCAGCCGCCATCAAGCATGCGACACAGCCAGTAGAGCGCCGCGTCCGGATCCGAGCCCCTGACCGCCTTATGCAGTGCGGAGATCTGGTCGTAGAACTGCTCGCCCTTCTTGTCGAAGCGGCGGTAGCCACCCGCGGAAACCTCGGCCGCGATCTGCTCGGTGATCCGCCGATCCGCCGGGTCCGCGAGGTCGAGCGCCAGCTCGAGCAGGTTCAGCGCCCTGCGCGCGTCCCCGTCCGCCGCCCGGGCGATCGTCTCGAGCGCCTCGGGATCTGCCTCGACCGCGTTCCCCTCCCGTTGCGAATCGGCGTCCAGCGCCCGGCCGAGCACCTGCAGCAGGTCCTCGAACGACAGTGCCCGCAGCACGTAGACCCGGGCGCGGGAAAGCAACGCGCTGTTGATCTCGAACGAGGGGTTCTCGGTCGTCGCGCCGATGAAGCAGAGCGTCCCGTCCTCGACATACGGCAGGAACGCATCCTGCTGGGCCTTGTTGAAACGGTGCACCTCGTCCAGGAACAGCACCGTGCGGCGACCCGCGGTGCGCCTGAGCTGCTGCGCCGCCTCGACCGCAGCCCGGACGTCCTTGACGCCGGCCATCACGGCCGACAGCGCGACGAACTCCGCGTCGCAGCTGCCGGCCACGAGTCGCGCGAGCGTGGACTTGCCGGTGCCGGGTGGCCCCCAGAGGATCATCGAGTGCAGGCTGCGTCCCTCGAGCATGCGCCGCAGCGGCTTGCCCGGCGCGAGCAGCTGCGGCTGCCCGACGAAGCCCTCGAGACTGCCGGGCCGCATCCGGTCGGCCAGCGGCCGCCACTCGCGGTCCGCGCCGCTCACGCACCGCCGACCCAGGCCTCGACCTTCTCCGTCCAGGCCTCGGCGATCGTCCGCGCGAGCATCATGCCGAACGCGATGCCCAGCGCGTTCGCGAGCAGGTCCCGCAGGTCCGCGGTCCGATGCAGCGCGAACACGCCCTGCAGCACCTCGAGCAGCGCGCCCAGTAGCAGCAGGCCCAGTACCACCCGGCCGTGCGCCTCGCGATGGCTGAGCCCGCCGAACCACAGCGCCAGGAACGCATAGGCCGCGAAATGCAGCAGCTTGTCCGACGCGCCCATCGACGGGACCGTGGAGCCGGGCACCAGGCTGCCGACGATGACGCCGAGCAGCAGCAGCGCGCTGACCGCGCTCCAGGCCCGGCGATGCACGAGCGGGCGAAACATGCGTATCACGGGCCCGCCGCTCCGATCACGTCGGCCTCCGGCGGCGGCTCGAATCGGAACAGCTTCTCGTCCAGCGCGGCATTGCGACGGACCTCGCTGAAGCCGATCTCGGTGCTCTGGCCCAGCTTGTCCTCCAGCTGCATCGCGACGAGCTCGCCGGAACCGGAGAACGCGAGACTCACCGACTCGAAGTCCGACGTCGTCTCACGCGGCTTCAGCCGGCACCAGGTCAGGCCGCCGTCCCGCTGCACAGCGACGGCTTCGAATCCGTCGCTGACGCTGCCCGAACCCGAAAGCAGCATCGCCGGCGTGGAGCCGAGTCCCGCCGCGAGCGCACGCACGGTGACCTGCTCGAGCTCGGCGTCGTAGAGCCACAGCCGCCGGCCGTCCGCGACGATGGTCTGCACGTAAGGATCGCGGTACTCCCAGCGGAATCGATCGGGCCGCGAGATGTACAGCGAGCCCGTGGCGCGGTCCGTGATGCGTCCCTCCCGGTCGCGGACGACCTGGACGAATTCCGCCGACAGCGTCTTCAGATCCTCGAGATACGCTTCGGTCCGGGCCACCGCGTCGGGCTCCGCTGCGCTCGCGGCGAAGGCGCCGAAGACAAACCCAAGCGCCAGCAGCGCAAGCCGGGAGCAAGTGCGAATCATCGGCGTCAGTCCGCGCCGGGCGGTGGCGGCGCCAGCACTTCGCGGCTGCCGTTCGACTGCAGCGGTCCCACCAGCCCGGCCTCTTCCATCGCCTCGATCATCCGCGCCGCGCGGTTGTAGCCGATCTTGAGCCGTCGCTGCACTCCGGAGATCGACGCCTTGCGACTCTCGGTGACGATGCGCACCGCCTCGTCGTAGAGCGGATCCTGCTCCGGGTTGCTGCCGTCCTCGCCACCCTCGCCC